>PMBW01000300.1 GCA_003153075.1 Dehalococcoidia bacterium
GAATCCGGTGTCGATCTGGAGAACATTGCCCTCATCGGGCGGCTGATCAACGAACTGTTGGGAAAAGATAGCACCATGCGCACCCGCAATTCCATGGGTCTCATTATCACCCACACAGGCCACATTCTGGACTATGTCAATGCCCGTAACGGCTATATCATGCTGGAAGGTAAGATCGGTTGTATGGGCGACCCGCATGAGATCTTGAAAGAGATCAAAGAAAAAGGCTACGAAGAGTGCGCCAAATGTATATTCAGGAGCGGCCAGAATGTCTGTGAACAATAAACCATCGGAAACCCGTAAAGAAAAAGCACAGGCCGCTGTCGATAAAAAAGCAATTATGGGGGAAGATGTCGACCTGAAAAAGTTCACCCGGTCGGCGGAAGAGCACCCCTATCAGCAAGACCCGTCACAACTGGCACAGTCCGATAAAAGCAAGATGCTGGAAGCCGGTCTGATGCTGGACGATCCCAGCCAGCGTATCGGCACTTTTATCCAGATGGACAATACTCCAATTCACAGCTCGGTCAAAGAAGAAGGGGTCGAAGTAATGCCGGTTTCGCAGGCGTTAAAGAAGCACGACTGGTTATCGGATTATTATTGGAAAGCAGTAGCCGTCGACACTGATAAATATACTGCCAGTGTGGAATTGGGCCAGAACGACGGTTATTTCATCCGCACCTCACCCGGGGTCAAAACAAATTATCCGGTACAGGCCTGTCTTTATCTTTCCAAACCGAAATTTGCCCAGAACGTGCACAATATTATTATCGCCGAAGAGAATTCGGAACTGCACATCATCACCGGCTGCGCCACTTCCCTTGGCAACGAACCTGGTATGCACCTCGGTGTTTCTGAATTTTATATCAAGAAAGGCGCCAAAGTGACTTTCACCATGATTCACAGCTGGAACCGGGAATTTGTGGTGCGTCCGCGCACCGCGGCGATCATTGAAGAGGACGGACTATTCCTCAGTAATTATGTGCTGATGAAACCGGTCAATACCATTCAAATGAATCCCATCGCGCGGTGCAACGGCAAAAATGCCACCGCCCGTTTTAACAGCGTCCTCGTCGCCCGTCCTGATTCGAATATGGATGTTGGCGGCCGGGTTTACCTAAATGCCAGAGGCGCGAAAACCGAAATGATCACGCGCGCGATCAGCATGGGCGGCAATATTGTCAGCCGCGGCTATATCGAAGCCAATGAGCCGGAAGTTAAAGGGCATTTGGAATGCCGCGGGTTGATCCTTGGCAATAAAGGTTCCATTCACGCTATCCCCGAGCTGAAAGGCAACCTGGCCGGCATTGACCTCTACCACGAAGCCGCCGTTGGTAAAATTGCCGAAGAAGAAGTTGAATATCTGATGGCCCGCGGTATGACCCGTGACGAGGCTACCGCTACAATTGTCAGAGGTTTCCTCAATGTTGATATCGAAGGCCTCCCACCGATGCTCAACGCCGAATTACAGCGCGCGGTAAAAAGCAGCGAAAAAGATTTTATGTAAATATTGCCTTTTGTTCATGCGAGCCTTTCGATTTCAGGCATGGTTATGCCAAAAAAGCGAAGCATCCGGTAAACGTATCTATGAGATTGTCTCTTGTGTTGACGAACGGAGGTTCCTTACTTCTTATTGGTTAGTTCAGTTCAAGTTCCTTAACGCGAAATACTTCCGGTCGCCACCGAAATATGCTCCCTGGAGTTGGAGAGGGGGCATGTTTTAGAGCCTTTCAGAGTAAATGAGGAGGGGACCGGGACAACGTACTTTACGAATGCAAATATCGGCAAGGAATTCGAGCTCAGCGCAATCATTAAAACGTCATTTGCCTGTGACCAACTCATAACTCAAAACTGCATACTTACGGCCGTCCATAAATTAGACATAAAAATTTAATATTTTATGGGTCACCGGTATCCATTTTTTGTAGTATAGTAATATTGATTACCGCATCAGCCTAAAATATAAAACGGTGGAGGTATACTATGAACCCTAAAGCTTTTTTCAAAATGACATATGGCATGTATGTTGTCTGCAGCAAAGATGGTGATAAAGTCAACGGACAAATTGCCAATACAGTCATTCAAGCTGCTTCCGAACCCGCCCTGATCGCCGTCGCGATCAACAAAAAGAATCTGACCTATGAGTATATTGATAAAAGCAAGGTTTTCACTGCCTCTATCCTGGCCCAGGACACGCCTCTGTCTTTTATCGGCAATTTTGGTTTTAAATCCGGCCGGGATACCGATAAATTCCAGGGCATCGATTATACTACTCAGATAACCGGCGCGCCTCTTGTTACCGATAACGCACTTGCATATATTGAAGCGAAGGTGATCGGGCAGACAGATGCGGTCACGCACACCGTTTTTATCGGTCAGGTTATCGGCGCCGAAGTCGTCAAAGAGGGTGAGCCGATGACCTATGCCTATTACCATGAAGTCAAACGCGGCAGTACCCCCAAATCTGCTCCCAGCTTTGTCGAAATAAAAAAGGAGGTCAAACCAGTCATGTCTAAATACGAATGTACGGTCTGCGGTTATATCTACGATCCCGAACTCGGCGATCCCGATGGTAAAATTCCGCCCGGCACCCCCTTTGAAAAAATCCCCGATGGTTGGGTTTGTCCTGTCTGCGGGGCCGCTAAAAGCGATTTCAAGAAAATATAAGAAGGAGACACCTGAGAATGAAAGCCAGAGAGTTCGCTCCCGGGATATATTCTGTTGGTGTCGTTGATTGGGATCGGCGCCTCTTCGATTCGCTCATCCCATTACCGGACGGCACCAGCTACAACTCGTATCTTATCAAAGGCAGCGAAAAGACCGCCCTGATCGATACTGTCGACCGTAAAATGCCGGAAATACTGCTGGATAACCTGGATTTGTTGGGGATCAAACACCTCGACTATATTATCTCCAACCATTCAGAGCCCGACCATTCCGGCGCAATTCCCCAAGTCGTCGCGAAGTACCCGGAAGCAATGGTAATTTGTACCCCCAAAGCGAAAGATCTACTCATCGATTTGTTCCATCTACCCCCCGAAAAATTCAAGACCGTCAACGATCTGGAAACGATCTCCCTCGGCGACCGCACCTTGGAATTCATTTATGCGCCGTGGGTGCATTGGCCTGAAACCATGTTGACATATCTGCGCGAGGATAAAATCCTCTTCCCCTGTGATTTCTTCGGCTCGCATATCGCTACTACTGATCTCTATGTCACCGATGAAGGACGTGTATATGAAGCCGCCAAGCGTTATTACGCCGAGATCATGATGCCTTTCCGCGCCCAGATCAAAAATAACCTGGAAAAGATTAAGGGTTACGAGTTTGAATTAATTGCTCCCAGCCACGGCCCGATGTACGGAGCACCGGATTTCATCATTAACGCCTACCACGAATGGGTTTACGATGAGCCCAAAAATGTCGTCGTCTTGCCCTACATTTCCATGCACGGCAGCACGAAGAAGATGGTGGATTATCTGGTCAGTTCGCTGGCAGTCAAAGGAGTCACTGTTGAGCAGTTCGATATGTCGGTCGCGGATACCGGTAAGCTGGCGATGGCATTAGTGGACGCCGGCACTATTGTTATTGGCACCCCCACGGTGATGATCGGACCGCACCCGCTGATCGCTTACGCCGCTTTCCTGGCCAACGCCCTTAAACCCAAGGCCAAATTTGCTTCCATTATCGGCTCTTACGGCTGGGGCACGAAAGCGGTGGATACGATCGTCGGCCTTGTGCCTAATCTCAAGGTAGAGATCATCCCGCCGGTCATCTGCAAAGGCCAGCCGCGTGATGTGGACTATCAAGCCCTCGAAAAGCTCGCCGAAACCATTGCACAGAAACATAAAGACGCCGGCCTGGTGGAAAAACCGGAATAACGTATTAAGATTCAATAACCAACAATCAAGAAGGGGGATTAAACATCCCCCTATTTTTTTAATATCATCAACGAAAGAATTTCGTCATTCCGGCGCAGGTAGTAATCCATTCCGATAAACCACGACAACCCTTCACTTGTATTTCAGCCATAATTAACCGCATAATAATAAAATAAAC
>PMBW01000149.1:0-2214 GCA_003153075.1 Dehalococcoidia bacterium
TAATACCATATTGAACCCGGTATTTGTCGTACCAGGACCCCAACCCCAAACCAGTGAAAATGTACTTACCTGTAAACAAAAGCAAAGTATTTGCCCAAATGTGCACCCGATCCAGCAGCGTTATTGTTGAAAGCGATTGTGACAACCAGGCAAATTTGGAATAGACATCAAAAATAAAAGCAGTTATTAATGCCGCCGCTGGAATCATGACAGCAATTGTCCATAAACGCCAGGCTAAAAAGACAAAAGCAAGACCGAAAATAGTAGCCAACCAACCTGTCCCGCTGTCACTTAAAGCCAGGCAAAAAAGAAAGAAAAGACCGGCAACGAGACATAGAAGCCGTAACCACGTGCGCCGCAAGAAGATAGCTCCGGCGATCAGCGGCGGCACAACTACCGATAATACGGATCCCAGGCCGTGCATTTGCAGAGTAATATCCGTCCTTGGTAGCCAACTAAACAACTGGAAAGCCCATTTGTTAAAGGCGAATTCTCTGGCGTTGCCCTGGGAGAGAAACCAGATGGTTGCGGCTAATATTAATAGGCCGATAATGACTGAAACATTAATCCAATAGCGATTTGAAGCTGTATTGTTGCCTGTGAGTCCATAGTAGATAAGCGCGGATCCGATGGTTGTGGAAAAGGCACCTAATGCCACGGTTTTATCAGGGGCGACGAGAACGCCAACTAAACAGGCGAGCAAAAACAACAGAATAGGCAGGTCAAAGGGAGTACGGTCGATCAAACGGCGCTTNNTGTTTGTTTCAATTGAAATCTAAACTTAACCAATTTTATTACTGTTCTCCCATGGAAAAGCCGAATTGCATTTTATTAATATTATAATAAAACATTTAGTTACGCCATTTTTGAACTAATATTTTAATGCCGAAGACCCAGAATATTTAAATATCCCAATTTTGGTTTGGAAAAAATGCGATTAACAATTATTTCTTTCCTGGTGCCCATTTTAAAGATAACATACCATCAAATATCTCGCGCCTGGCGCTGAGGCCTTATTTGTTAAAATCATCCTGGCGGTCAAAAACCTTGACAGTCATTGCATGTTTTGCTTGTAGCAGACCTAGCGCTAAAAATCGGCGATATACCAACGGTTAGAACAAATAAAACATGATTCCGTGCGGTGGTAAATTTATCAGATTGCCCTATTGTTTAAACCGGAAAAGTCTTTATCGCTAAATCTCACGCTGAATTCTGCTCATCTATTTGGAGATCTGAAACGTTATAAAAATTTTATAAATTTCCAGTTTCTTTTGTGCGCTTGAAATGACCAAACCTATAATATTTTAAAAGCTAAGGGAATATCGTGTCTAAAGGAGTAACGTTGATGAAAAAGCTTTGGCAATCAATCCTCTCCGCACTCGTCATTGCGGCAACGCTTTGTGCGTTGATACCGGCAGGCATGTCGGCAGCCGGCAGTGGTACCACAACCACAACCGATCCGACACTGCACTATAAAGGGAAAATAACCAATGAAGAACGAAATGCCGCTGCCATTCGGGCAAAGGTAGCTCGCCTGCAAACGGTCAAGAGCAGCGGCGGGTTATCACCGCAAGCTGCGCCTCAAGCTGTTGTTACTACTCCGGTGGCAGGCGGTGCGCCGGATTACTTTGGGCCCTACCCTAATTACGCCAACAGTCCCTTACCCACTATTGATTCAAACGGTAATGTCACCGCGGGTACGGGCATCAGAAAATTTGTTGATACTTTACCGGGACTAGGATCTAGCGCTGCGAATAACCTGGGACAATATATTCCTGTCGCCAACGCGGATACCACTACGTATCCGGGTTCCGACTATTATGAAATAGCGGCAGTGCAATATACGGAAAAAATGAGCTCTGACCTGCCCGCCACCACAATGCGCGGTTATGTGCAGCTCAATAATGGCGGTGCGGGTAACGCAATTCCACCTGCGCCTGTTCATTACCTGGGTCCGCTCATCATCGCCCAGGAAAACCGCCCGGTCAGAATTAAATTTACTAACCTGCTGCCGCTTACCACCTCCGGCGGCGATCTGTTCCTGCCCAACGACCTGACGGAAATGGGTGATGGCACCGGCCCTAACGGCGGCACCGAAAACTATACCGATAACCGTGCGGTCATCCACCTGCACGGCGGCGTAACTCCATGGGTCAGCGACGGTACTCCCCACCAGTGGATTACCCCTTCTTTACAAAGCACAAGTTATCCCCA
>PMBW01000149.1:2224-3000 GCA_003153075.1 Dehalococcoidia bacterium
TTAATGTTCTATCACGATCATGCCCTCGGCATCACCCGTCTCAATGTTTACGACGGTCTGGCTGCCGGTTATATTTTGCAAGACCCTTATGAATCAGCGATGGAAAATGGTACACAGTTCCCTACTCCACTAATCACCCCGGAGCGGGGCACTATTCCCTTAACACAAATACCTTTGGTAATCCAGGATAAAACTTTTGTCCCGCAACCTGCACAATTAGCGGCCGAAGACCCCACATGGGATCCCTCTCCCTCTAAATCCGGAGGATTCGGAAACCTCTGGTTCCCGCATGTTTACATGCCGAATCAGAATCCTTACGATCCTACCGGTGTAAACGGCATGGGACGTTGGGACTATGGTCCCTGGTTCTTCCCGCCCTTTACCGGCTTAACTAACGGTCCGATACCGAACGTTTATCTTGTTAATGGGGGCTCCGAACCCCCGGTAGTCCCCGGCACACCCAATCCTTCCATCGTGCCGGAAGCGTTCATGGACACGCCCATTGTCAATGGTACGGCTTATCCTTCTTTAACATTGCTACCGCAGGCATACCGGTTCCGTATCCTGGATGCGGCGAATGACAGGACTTTGAATTTGTCGCTGTTTACAGCTGCTCCTCTAACAATCGGCATGACCAAGATGGGCACCGGTTTTACCTCAGTTCCAGCTGTTGCCATTATTGGCGGCAGCGTCACCGGCGCCACAGCGGCGGCTAATTTAGGCGTGGTCACGTTCACCGTTGCCGGAGGCGGTTCCGGCTATGTGACGGCTCCGGC
>PMBW01000217.1 GCA_003153075.1 Dehalococcoidia bacterium
ACCATCTTGGCGTTATCTTTCAGAATGACGCCGTACATGCTTTTCAGCCCTTTTTCCATCGCGATACCGATCAGCATATCGGTCAGTTTATGGCCCAGGCCGATGTCCTGATAATCGTCGGTGACGAGGGTTGCGAACTCCCCGGTCTGGGTGCCGGGTTGGAAGACCAATCTGCCGACGCCGACATTCCTGCGTTTCCCGTTCTGGTTCGATTCGGCAATAATCGCGATTTCACGTCCGTAATCGATATTACAGAAGCGGCTGAGCATGTCATGGGAGATATCTTTGATGATATAGAAGAAGCGGAAGCGGGATGATTCCGGGGACAGCCCGGTGATCAGTTCGTGCTCCAGCGGCTCGTCTTCCGGTCTGATCGGGCGGAGTAAAATAGAACGTCCGTCGCGGCATGTCCACGGCTGCACGTAACGGGTGGGATAAGGAGAAATGATCAGGTGCGAGAATTCGCTCGATTCATTCTTGACGGCTTTCTCATCGATGACGATACGCGCGTCCAGGGCGATAACCTTTTCCCCGCTAACTACCAGCGGGTTGATATCCAGTTCCTTGATCTCAGGGAAATCAACGATCATGTTGGAAAGCCGGATCAGTGTTTCATCGAGCAATCTGAGGTTGACCGCGGGTTTCTTTCTAAATCCCTTGGAAAGCATTTCATAAATATTAGTGCGCGAAATGAGCATGCGCGCCAGTCTCTGGTTGAGGGGAGGCAGGCCGATGGCGACGTCCTTGAAATACTCGGTTTCGGTGCCGCCCTGTCCGAAAATGATGACCGGGCCCAGTGTCTGGTCTTTTTTACTGCCGATAATCAATTCGTAATCGTAGGTCGTGATCATTTGCTGCACGGTAACACCTTCGATACGGGCCTCCGGGTAGTGCTCTTTGACGGTGGCAACCATCTCCTGGAAGGCTTTGCGCACTTCTTCCGGAGATTTCAGGTTGAGCTGTACCCCGCCGACATCGGATTTATGCGAAATATCAGGGGATTGTATTTTCATTACTACCGGATAGCCCAGACCGGATGCGGAGCTGGCAGCCGCGTTGGCATCCACAGCAAAATGGGGAAGGGTAACATTGATCCGGTAGGTATTCAGGAATTTCTTGGAGTCGTCTTCACTTAAAACCAGTTTTCCGGCGCGGACGGCGTTGCGGATGAGGAGTTTAAGATGATTCTTGGGGGTACCCATGTCCAGCGGCACATCTTCCGGTGTTTCGTAGAGATTTTCCAGGTTCTGGGCGTAATGGTACATGTACATGTAGGTTTTAATTGCTTCTTCAGGGAACTCGTATGTGGGGACTTTATTATCATAGAAGACTTGACGGGCTTTTTCGACTTCTTTGCTGCCCATCAAGGCCGTCAGGATCGGTTTTGTGCTTTTCTTGGCGGTTTTAGAGATCGCTTTGGCCAGATCGACGGCGGTGGCAACTCCCTGGGGTGTATAAATAATAACCACGCCGTGCACCGATGGATCTTTAATTACGATATCGATGGCGCTGACATAACGTTCGACNNCGCCGGCATTGGTGATGATCGCCAGGTTCTGACCTTTGGGCAAAACAGCGGTATCGAGGATGGAGGCGCAGTCAAACAAATCGCCGATCTGCTCCACGCGGACAACTCCAGCCCGGTCAAACACCGCGTTGTAATAAGAATCATCGCCGACCATTGCGCCGGTATGGGATTTGGCCGCTTCGCGGCTTTCCTGAAATTTGCCGGCTTTAATCACGATAATAGGCTTGTTACGGGCAAAACCTCGGACCGCGCTCATAAATTTACGGGCGTTTTCCAGGGTATTACCGAGCGATTCAAGGTAAATAATGATACTTTTAGTCTGTGGGTCGACGCCGAAGAAATCGATCAGATCACCGAAGTCAATATCCAGCATCGAGCCNNTGAGAAAGAAAAGCGATTTTCCCCGGTTTGGTGCCCTTGCGGGCAAAAGTGGCATTCAGCCCCGAGCCGGGACGGATGGCGCCGAGGCAGTTCGGGCCCATTATGCGCATGCCGTACATTTTCGCATATTCCATGATCTTTGTTTCGCGGTCTTGACCCTTTTCTCCGGCTTCTTTGAATCCGGATGANNATGATCAACACGGCTTTAATGCCCAGTTTGCCGCATTCTTCGACGATTCCGACAACCGAATCCGCTCCGGTGGCGATGATAGCCAGTTCCGGGACCTCCGGCAGGGCGGAGAGTCTAGGATAACATTTAGTATCCATCAGCTGTTCGTGTTTAGGGTGAACGATATATACTTTACGCCCGTCTTGCGAGGAGAGCAGGTTTTTCAGAGTGACTTGCCCCACCGTCCCGGGCCGGTCTGTAGCTCCGAATAAAACAACACTTTTGGGATCAAAAAAAAGATTAATTGTATCCATCTACCGTCCTTAGCTTGGTACCGGGCTTATATATAGCTACACGGAACCCACTATTATATAATAAGACTCACTTCCCGAAATGACAACCCCCCTTTCCGGTTGCGTGTGATTGTGCCTGCATGATAAGCTTGTTTAACTGCGTTGCAAGGATTTTGTAATTAAATAATAAGAGCGGGTGCAGTAAATGTCTCATATTTGGAAATTCCCGGCTGATTACTATCAGAATTCGCTGGATATGCTGGAAAATGCGCTTGATAACATTCCGGCGTACCGGTCGTGGCGGCAGTATGACCCCGGCGCGGGTTTTCCGGTAGATGCGCGCTATCAACTTATGCCTGCTTTGACAAAAAAAGACATCCGCGAGTATTTCCCCGACGGATTGGTCCCGCCCGGTAAAAATGTCCGGAGCGGGTTGGACAGCGGCGATATCTCGTTTGTGAATACCAGCGGCACTACGGATGATAAAGTTACCAATATCTGGAATCAAAAATGGTGGGATGCTTCTGAAAGAGCCTCATGGAAGTTGAATGCGCACGCCGCTAGGCTTGCCACCGGCGATCATCCGGAAGCGATCCTGGTCAATCCATTGAACGTCGGTATTGCTTCTGATGTAGTTGACCTGCCGATGGAGCAGCGCCGTTTGGCCCGTTTTTTATACCTGAGCGAAAGGACGAGTTATTCCGCGTGGACTACGCAGCATATGGACCGGATGATCCGGGAGCTGGCGATTTTTCGGCCGGTGATCCTGGAAGCCAATCCATCTTTGCTTGCAAAACTATGCCGCTACGCGGCCGAAAACAAGCAAAAGGTGTTCCAGCCCGGCCTGATCGTACTGACTTACGAAAACCCAACCAATTTTCATTACCGGCAGATCCGCAGGGTGTTTAGTTGTCCGAGCGCCAGTTCTTACGGCACCACGGAGACCGGTTATGTCTTCATGCAATGTGAAGATGGCAAGTTCCACCAGAATACTGAATTCTGCCGCGTAGACTTCGAGCCGTTTAAAAAGGAGCACGGCGGCCCTGCGTTGGGAAGGATACTGGTTACGCCTTTTCACAACGAGTGGTACCACCTGGTGCGCTTCGATGTGGGCGA
>PMBW01000278.1 GCA_003153075.1 Dehalococcoidia bacterium
TAAACAATTGTCAAAAAACAAGACTGTTATCGTACAAATGTTCGTTTTAATTGAGCCTGAAAAAATATATTTTCTATTGTTATTTTCCCTGCTAAAACCTTTGTCTTTGTAAATGGCTGCTGATTGTTACGAATACTATTGGGTAGTATACTGTCTTATTGAGTGTTGGGTCAAAAGGATATAATTCGATGCCCGCAGCTGATTTGATATTCAATAATGCCGATGTTATCACCGTCGACCCTGAAAAAGCTTTAGCGGATTTTGTTGCGGTTAAAGGTGATAAAATTATTTTTACCGGTCCTAAAGATAGTCTAAATAATTTTACTGGTCCGGATACGAAAATCATCGATTGCGGCGGCGGCGCATTGTCGCCGGGTTTCAATGATGCGCACTGCCACATTTTTTCCCTGCTCCGTACGCTCACCAGCATCGATCTCAGTTTACCCGGGATAAAATCCATCGCTGACATTAAAGCGGCTGTCAAAAAGAAAGTCGAAATTACTCCCCCGGGTATGTGGATCACCGGCACGGATTACAACGAATTTTACCTGGCTGAAAAACGCCACCCTACGCGCTGGGAAATCGATGAAGTTGCGCCGGATAATCCGGTTATCCTTTCGCACCGTTCGTTACATGGTTGCGTGTTGAACAGCATGGCGCTGGCGTTGGCTGGAATCACCACCGAAACCCCGGAACTGCCAGGAACGATGATTGACCGGGATGTCACTCGCGGCGGTGAACCGAACGGCTTTCTGGCAGAAATGCTCGGCTATATCCGCGAACATGTGATGCCGCCGATTTCCGACCGGGAGCTGGATACCGGCATCAAATTGGCTGACGGGCAATATTTATCCCGCGGTATCACTTCCCTCCAGGACGCCACTATCGTAAATGACCTTAAAAGGTGGCGTCATTATCAGCATTTTAAAAAGAACGGCATCTTACATAGCCGGGTTTATATGATGGTCGGCGCGGAAACACTGCGAGAGTTCGAAGATGCCGGTCTGCGGTTTGGCGCCGGTAATGAACATCTGCGTCTTGGCGCAGTAAAGATAGTCCCCAGCATGATTTCAGACAAACTGCACCCTTCGCAGGAAGAATTAAATACCGCCGCGCTGCATATGCACCAAGCTGGTTTCCAGTTAGCAATTCATGCCGTACAGACTGAATTGGTGCATGCAACTATTCGCACTTACGAGTTTTTACGTTCCACCGTGCCTGATTTTTACACCCGGCGGCACCGCATCGAACACTGCTCTGAATGCCCTCCCCGGTTAATGGAGCGTCTGCAAAAACTGCGCCCTGTGGTTGTCTCTCACCCCTCCTTTACTTATTACAGCGGTGACCGCTACCTGGCTACCGTCCAAAAAGAAACAATCCCCTGGCTGTATCGCATCGGTACGATGACGAAAAGCGGGTTAACAGTCGCTGCTGGATCTGATTCCCCGATTGTGCCGAACAGCCCCCTGATGGGTATCTACGGCGCAATTACCCGAAAAACCTCTTCCGGACAATTGGTAGGACCGGAAGAATGCCTGACCGCCGCTGACATAATAAAAATGTATACTCTCAATGCCGCCTACGCATCCCGCGAAGAGCATATCAAAGGTTCGATCACCCCGGGAAAACTGGCCGATTTTGTTTTACTAAGCGCTAATCCCACGCGGGTATCTCCCGAAGCCGTCGCGGAAATAAAAGTGCTGATGACGGTAATCGGCGGAAAAGTAGTCTGGGAAGGTTGACGCGATATCGGCAAATCAGTAAACTATAGGTGGAGAACTAAAATGCCCATTTATGAATATGTTTGTCCGGACTGTAAAACGAAGTTCGAGTTAATGCGCCCGATCAGCAGATGCAGCGAACCGGCTGATTGCCCAACCTGTAATCGTCAAGCCCCCAGGGCTTTGTCCCGTTTTGCCTGCCGCACCAGTAATGAAGCCGGCGTCACTGCCCCCATTGCCGGCGGCGGTGGCGGATGCGCCAGTTGCGGCGGCGGCAGCTGCGCCGGTTGCCATAACTAAAGGGGCACTATCATGTCAACCCCGGCAGGTCCAAGACACACAGGCATCGCTAATCTTCCCCTCCACGGCGGTCAAGCGCCGCCCTGGCTTTTTGCGCGTATGGTCAAACTGGCCAGGGAAATCACCATTGTCATCGTCTCAGATTTTGGCCCGGACGAGATGTTGCAACGGCTTTCCCACCCCTACTGGTTTCAATCTTTTGGCTGTTTATTAGGTTTTGACTGGCATTCCAGCGGGTTGACCACCACATTAACCGCCGCCGTGAAAGAAGGCATCAAGGGGATGGAAAAAGACCTCGGGCTGTTCGTTGCCGGCGGCAAAGGCTCGACATCCCGCAAGACACCCTCCGAAATCGAACAGTGGTCGAATAAATTATCGCTGGACCCCGCGCCGCTGGTTTACGCCAGCCGCATGTCCGCAAAAGTGGATAATAATGCCATCCAGGACGGCTATCAGCTTTATCACCACGCCTTTATTTTTACCGCGCGCGGTTCCTGGGCCGTCGTACAGCAGGGAATGAATGAGACCAACAAATATGCCCGCCGCTACCACTGGTTGGGGAATACTGTGACCGACTTTGTCAACGAACCTCACTCAGCAATTCTCTCGGAGGCGCGCGGCGTCACTCTTAATCTGGTGGCCGGAGAGAGCGATTCCGCCCGCGCCACCATCACGGACATTGCCAATGAAACCAGGCCGGAAAACCTGCTCTCCGACCTTAAGAAAATAACCACCCTCAGCCTGCCCGCCCACCATCCGCTTAATGTCACCGATATCCATCCTGACAGCCTCAGTAAAATATTACTCAGTGTTTATGAGAGACAGTCGGAGGATTTTGAGCGTTTATTGGGTCTTCCGGGTGTCGGCGCGAAAACGCTGCGCGCGCTCAGCCTTGTTTCCGAGCTGGTTTACGGCGTCGCGCCGAGCTACCGCGATCCTGCGCGTTACACCTTTGCCCACGGCGGTAAAGACGGCTTTCCATATCCGGTCGACCGCGAAAATTACGATACGACAATCGAATTC
>PMBW01000071.1:0-1409 GCA_003153075.1 Dehalococcoidia bacterium
ATATCTTTATCAAACAGCTCCTTGTTCTCAAAAGGATAGTGCAGCTGGGCAAAGGGCATCGAGCCGGAATCAAACCAGCAGTCGATGACCTCCGGCGCGCGTTTCATCTTGCCGCCGCACTTACCGCAGACGTACGTTGTATCGTCGATAAACGGACGGTGCAGGTCGTACTCGCCGTTTTTCAGTTTATGCGCTTCCATCGAGTTCATATCGACATCGGCTTTTCCTTTCAGTTCGTCCAGGCTGCCGATGCATTCAAAACTGCCGCAGCTTTCACACTTCCAGATGGGTAACGGCGTGCCCCAGTACCGCTCGCGGGAGAAAGCCCAGTCCACATTATGCTTCAGCCAGTCCCCGAACCGCCCCTCTTTAACATGATCGGGATACCAGTTGATCGACTCGTTGCCGCTGATTAGTTTGTCTTTCACGGCGGTGGTGCGGATATACCAGCTCTGTTTGGCATAATAGACCAGCGGCGAATTGCAGCGCCAGCAGAAGGGATAGGTATGCTTGATCGTGCCGTGTTTCAGCAGCAGCCCGCGCTCCTTCAAGTTCTCCAGCACGAGCGGGTCGGCGGCTTTAATGAATTTACCGGCAAAAGGATAGCTGCCGATGATTTTACCCTGCAGATCAACGTTATGGACGAAATCCAGCCCGTTCTCCTGCCCGGCCAGATAGTCGTCTTCGCCGTACGCCGGCGCGATATGCACAATGCCGGTGCCGTCTTCCATCGAGACAAAATCCGCGGCAATCGCATGGTACACCAGGCTCTTTACCGGTTTCTGGATTGTCAAAGCGTTACCGGAGGTAAAACGCTCTCTTTCTACGCCGAATTCATGGGGATTGAACAGCGGTTCATACTCTACGCCTACCAGCTCCTGGCCCATGATTGTGGCAACGACCGGGTTATCCCCCAGCCCGACCTGTTTCCTTAAAGCATCGGCGAAGATCAGGTATTCGCCCTCATGTTCTATCATTGCGTATTCCGATTTCGCGGAAACAGCAACCGCGGTATTGCCCGGCAGCGTCCACGGCGTAGTGGTCCAGGCCAGAAGATATACTTTTTTGTGCCCGGCTAATTCCTTCAGCTTGTCCAGCCCCACCGATTCGTGTTTGGATTTCAGATGCGTCCGGAACTTGATATAGACCGAAGGGTCTTCCGTATTATCCTGATATCCTAATGCTACCTCGTGGGAACTGAGGGAAGTGCCGCAGCGCGGGCAGTGCGGCGTGACTTTATAACCCTGATATATCAGTCCTTTATCCCACATCTGTTTAACGGCCCACCATACCGACTCGATGTAGCTGTTGTTCATGGTGACATATGCGTCTTCGAGGTCGACCCAGTAGGCGATTCTTTCGGTCAGGTTATCCCATTCCTTCAGATATTTGAAAACGCTGTCGCGGCA
>PMBW01000071.1:1508-4273 GCA_003153075.1 Dehalococcoidia bacterium
TGTTTTTCTTCGTTCTGCGGGAAATTAACCCGGCTGCTCACTGGTACGAACATATTTAACCTCCGTGTAAACTAAATTCCAAAATCCAGGTGCCAAATCCTATTGTACGGAATCAGCATTAATTCAAATCTACAAATCTAAAATTCCAATTTGATTATTGAGATTTTCCTTCCCTTCCCGATTTTCCCTAATAAAAACAAATAATCCCGTCCTTTTGTCTGTTTTCCTCGCCCCTGGCGGCTATAGTACTTTGCGAAGCCTGCGACGCAAATGTAGAGAGGATTAAGGTGAGGGGGAAAACCTGGTTCACGTATCCTCCACCTCATAAAAACAAATAATCCCGTCCTTACAAGGGACGGGATCTAAAAACCCGCGGTACCACCCTATTTCCCCGGAACACCGGGGCGCTCTTTCCGGGTGTACAAAACAACGCACACCCTGCAGGACACATAAAAATGCCCTCGTCGCTGCTAACGGTCGACGGTTCCGGCCAAGTCTACTCGGTCTCGACTTCATCGGGGCTTTTCGGTTGGCGGCTCGGGAGGGATTTTCAGAGTATCAGGCGCGTCTGCTCACACCTGCTCAGACTCGCTGGGCGCTCTCACTACTCCTACTCTTCTCCTTCAACGCCTTTACACGGTAGAGTATATCATGTCGGACAAAGCAAATCAATGTGTAGTGATCCCCCGATGCCCTCTAACCATAAACTCCGGAACTTTGCTTCTGTTTTTTAAAGCAGACGGGCACCCCGTTCTTTCTAACTAACTCATGCTATAATCAAAACCATTAGAAGACTGTCTTATGGATCCGGGACAGGAAAACGGGTCTGCGCGAAATCATCATTAGTCACAAATCGGATTTAATGCGCTTATGTAACGGCATTCGGATGTCGGTTCAACACGTATTATCGGGCTATTAAAAGGGGGTAATATGGAAAAGGACGCCAGTGCGTTTATTGACGAGCTGATCGCGAATCTTGATGACTGGCGCGGCGCCGCGATTGCCGACATTAGAAGGATTATCCATGATGCGGATCCCGAAATAGTCGAGGAATGGAAATGGAGGGGCGCTCCCGTCTGGTCCCGCGATGGAATAGTCTGTCTTGCCGTTCCCTTCAAAGACAAGGTGAAGGTCACTTTTTATCTGGGGGCGCTCCTCGCTGACCCGGATAAGCTCTTCAACAGCGAACTCGAAGGCAAAAAATGGCGAGCTATTGATATTTACAAGGACGACAAACTCAACGAGAATTCGCTAAAGGATCTCATCCGTTCTGCTGTGGATTACAATCACGCTAAAGTGAAAACCGCCGACAAGCCTCCCGCGGCACGCGGCAAAGCGCCAAAGAAACCGGTAAAGTAGAATAGTCTGACATTGCCGCTTAACATTGGTTAAATTACCTATAAGCCAAAACAAAACACTATTTTGCCTTCAAATACTTGGAAAACAGTGCTTGTATAACTTCCTTGCATGCAGAACCGCAGTAGGGCGGGCCGATATTGGTAGTGACCAAGACCGCTAAATCACTCCCTTGTAATATCCATACCTCTGCATAATTAACCAGGATGCTGCCATTGTGGGTTAATACCATGCCATCCGTCCAGGGGTTACTTTGAACAATCCAACCCAGGGCGTATCCTTGTCCCGAAGCATCGAACGGCGGCGTGTGCAGAATTTTGAAGGTCTCCGGTTTCAGTAATTGCGAACCGCCCTTCTCTCCTTCAAGGTGCATCGTAACAAATTTAGCCCAGTCTTCAAGCGACACGTGAACACCCCCGCACGGCCATAAGACAGGCGAAAGACCTGCAAGATGGAGCGCATCCTCTACGGAAATAGGGTTAACCTGATTATCGGCATATGAGTGCAGCCGGGGCTGGTCCACTTGATTATCCGTTCCCATTGCGCCGAATCCGGCAGTGGTCATCCCAAGCGGCTGAAAGAGCAGTGTGGTGATCAGGTTTTCCCAGGATTTACCGGTAATCTTTTCTGCCACTGCCCCTAGAATGACATATCCGGCGTTAGAATATAGGTACGTGGTCCCCGGTTTGGGAAGAGCATCTACTTCAGGACTTTCGGGTTGGCACAGAAAATCTTTGGTGAATTCATAACGCTGTTGTGTGATTGGCCCGGTCAAACCATACCAGTAAGCCAAATCTGTTCCGGGGGGGGGTAGTATTATCTGACAATCCAGCGTGGTGTGAGAGTAATTCCATTATTGTAACCCCCCTGTATTTCGGCAGCATCCGGTCTTTCAATTCAGGATATATTTCCGCCATCGTCGTTGTCCAGGTAAACTTACGTTGTTCGATGAGCATGGCAACAACAGTAGCGGTCATGGCCTTGGTACAGGAACTAAGCAGCCACTGGTCATTGATTGTAACCGGTGTGGTATCGCCAAATTTACGCACCCCGACCGCACCCTGGGCCACTATCTTGCCGTCGGAAATTACCACCGCAGCCATTGCAGGCAAGTTATAAGTACGAAGCTCCGGCTGCAGGATATCGTTGATATTTGTTATGTCGGAAACAGCGCTTGTTGTCTGCGAGGTATTTTGAGCCGTGGTATGAGTCGAATTAGCCTGTGTACAGGCGGTCAAAGAAAGTACCAAAGCGGTAACGATAAAAAACCGTGACCACATTTTGTAATTCATTTTCCATTCCTCCGGTTATTAAGTTATTTCAGAAGGATGGCTGTGTTTTTCTTTACTGTTATGTAAGTCCCTGGTATTTTATCCTGTAATATTATGTCTAACCGCAATTTGTAATTT
>PMBW01000028.1 GCA_003153075.1 Dehalococcoidia bacterium
CTGTGGGGTAAAGACTCCTACGAAACAGAAGATACATTGATGGCTGAATACAAGGATTCACGCGTGATCTGCATCGGCCCGGCTGGAGAAAAACTGGCACTGGTTTCCTGCATCATGAGCAACCACGGCAGCGCCGCCGGACGTTCCGGACTGGGCGCGGTGATGGGTTCAAAACGACTGAAGGCAGTGGTCGCTCGCGGCACTCACGAAGTGGCGATTGCCGATAAAGCCTCCGCACAGAAAATAATTGTCGAGTATATCCGCAGCTTAAAAGTTGTCGGCCCGAACGGTATGTCCCCGATGCAAAAACAGCAGAAATACGGCACCAGCTTCAGCACCTTCGGCGCGGCGCACAGCGGCGATGCCCCGGTCAAGAATTGGGGTGGGGTCGGCGTCGTGGATTTCCCCGACCGCGCCGGAATCCACCATGATGTTTTTCTGTCCAAGGTGGACAAAGGGCACGGCTGCTGGCACTGCCCGATACGCTGCAAAGCAATATTAAAAGTTGGCGACGGCGAGTACAAGTACGCGGCAGGCAGCCACCGTCCGGAATACGAGGCGGCAACGGCTTTCGGCGCGCTCTGTTTAAATAACAATGCAGAAGCAATCATTATGGCCAATGACATCTGCAACCGGGCCGGGATCGACACTATCTCCTCCGGCGCAATTATCGCTTTCGCGATTGAATTATATGAAAACGGGATTCTGACAAATAAAGATACCGACGGCATTGAACTGAAGTGGGGCAACCACCGGGCCATGGTCGCCATGACCACGAAACTGGCCAGACGAGAAGGTATCGGTGATGTGCTGGCGAACGGCGTGAAACGCGCAGCTGAGATCATCGGCAAAGGCTCCGAGCAATTCGCTATCCACATCGGCGGACAGGAAGTCGCTATGCACGACCCCAAAGTGCTGGGCACCGGACGCCTGGCCAGCCCGGCCGCCCGCTACCATATGGATGCAACCCCCGGACGGCATACCGTCCTGTTCGGGCCGCACAGTTTCGTCGATACCCATTTCCTTAACGTGACCGGTTTGTGCCATTTCGGTCGCTGGCCGGAAGATGAGAAATTGATGACCGGGATTTTCAAGGCAGTCACCGGCTGGGATTACAGCTGGGCCGACATGCAGAAGACCGGTGAGCGGGTCGTTAACATGCGGCACGCGTTCAATCTGCGCGAAGGGATCTGCGAATTAAAGTGGCCGGTGAATCCCAGACTGATCGGCAATCCGCCGCAGACCTCCGGACCGCTGGCTGGGGTAACCGCTGACATCCATGCGCAGGAATACTGGGGGATGGGCTTCCTGGACTGGGACCGCTTCACTACCAAACCGAGCAAGGCAAAATTACTGTCGCTCGGCCTCGATGATGTGGCTAAAGATTTATACCCCTAACTATAAGGGTAATATTCCCGGAACAGACTGATCCGGGAATTGAGCGCAACTTCGCGCAGTATTTTATTATTTGCCTGATAACCTTCAAAAAGTAGTAATATATAATATTACGAAATATACAGGAGGTTGCTGAAATGGCAAAGATCGTGTTGGTTGGGGCAGGCAGTCACGTTTTTACTAGTCGTTTGATCACCGATATTTTATATTTTCCCGAACTCAGGGACAGCACAATTTCCCTGATGGATATCGCGAAGGACAATCTGGAGCTTTCGGCTGCTTTCGCGAGGAGAATTGTCGAACAGCATAAATTCAATACAAAAATAGAAGCCACGACAGACCGCCGCGTAGCTTTGAACGGCGCGGATTATGTCATTATCATCATCAAGGTGGGGGCTTTCAAGTATTCGGAAGCGGACCGCAAGGTTACGCTGAAATACGGCCTGGACCAAGGCGATATGGCCACTACCGGGCCGGGCGGAATTATGAACGGCGCGCGCCATGTGCCGCCCATTTTAGATATCGCCCGCGATATGGAAGAACTCTGTCCCAATGCAATATTACTGAACTATACCAATCCGATGGCGATAATCTCCTGGGCTGTCAGCGACTATTCAAAAACTAGGAATGTCGGACTGTGCCACAGTGTGCCGCACACCGCCGGGACGCTCGCTTCCTATATGGGTGTTCCCGCCGAGGAGGTCACTTACTGGGTGGCCGGGCTGAATCACATGGCCTGGTTCCTGGAATTGAAATGGCGCGGAAAGGACGCTTATCCCCTGTTGCGGGAAAAGTTCAAAGACACCAGTGTGTATGACAACCCCAAGGCGCATTATTCCGGTTATGATATTGTGCGGGCGGAAATCTTTAAGGCTTTCGGCTATTACGTGACGGAATCCAGCGCGCATATGGCGGCTTACGTCCCCTATTTCCGGAAAAAGCCGGAACACATCGAGCAATTCAAGCTAAATAACGGCGTGAAATATCAAAACAATGTCGCCAACTGGACCGCCCGCGATAAAGAACAGGATGAGAAGCTGCAAGCGCAGTTGAAGAGTAATTACATGTTCCCGATCGACCACAGCGGCGAGTTCGGCTCCATCATTGTCCATTCGATGGAAACCGGCAAGCCTGCGGTAATCTACGGAGA
>PMBW01000077.1:0-27882 GCA_003153075.1 Dehalococcoidia bacterium
CGCATTTTGAATATGTCGCCAGCGAAACGTCCAAAGGAATCGCCAAGGTCGGGCTGGACAGCGGCATTCCGGTTGCCTACGGCATCGTTACGGCAGATAATCTGGAACAGGCCATCGAACGCGCAGGCACTAAAGCAGGCAACCGCGGCTTCGATGCGGCAGTGAACGCCCTCGAGATGGCGAACCTGCTGAAAGGCATTAAGTAGCGCCGTCAGGCTGTCACGATATATACGCTGTCGCCCTTTCTGGCGCGGTCTGGTAATCTGACGCCGACAGCATCGCCTGCTTTGGCTTCACCGACATTGGCGTTATTGATCTGCATCGAATCCACCGTCATTATAATGTCGGTGGTATGCCCTTTGATATGAATTGTATCCCCGACTTTAATAGGGGCTGACAATTCAATTCCGGCGACCATGGGTTTCGCGAAAAAATCACTGACAGTGCCAATAACTACTTCTGCCATCGGAACGCCTCCTGTCAATTTTCCCTGTTGTAACTGCTTTTTATCCCCTGGTATTTTGGTTGGTTTCACTAGTATAAATCAACTTTTTTGCTGAATCAATAGCAAAACCGGGGGCGGCAAACGGTATAAATTATCTGACATTATCTCTTTTGAGCCTGATTGATTTGCTAATGTTATAAATCTGTTATGTTTTTTCAGGAAATGTTGTACTTATTTCACTATCGATTGACTATACTAGTGGCACGGAACAGTTTAGTGTTGGATAACAATATCCCGGCGATCATGATTATTAAATTAAAAAAGGAGAAAATCATGAACATCGAACTTTCCAGCCAGGATCTGGACCTGCTCAAGATCATGCTTGACAAGGAATTGGGGGATACCAGAGTGGAAATCCGGCACGCTGAAAACAATGATTATAAACAATGGCTGAAAGACAGGGAGAAGGAAGTACGTATTATATTGGAATTGATTTCTCCGGCGAACGCATTAGCTTCGGAGGGATAGCGGAAGATATTCTGATTGGTTGTGAAAACAAAATGGAAGAACATATGCAGGAAAACGAAATTGAGATGATTGCCGGGCTGATAAACAAGCTAGGTGATAAAGACGGATTTGTGCGTGAGAAAACCCGTTACGTCTTGATTGATGTGGGGGCCAAAGCGGTACCTTACTTGATCAAAGCCATATCTTCCCGGCAGGCGCAGATCCGGTGGGAAGCTGTCAAGGTACTGGTAAGTCTGTCTGACCCCGATGCTATTCCGGCGCTAATTCAAGAGTTGCAGGATAATGTATTTGATATCCGCTGGCTGGCCGCCGAGGCGCTTATTAATATCGGCAACGCCAGTATCGAGCCGCTGCTGAGAGCCCTGATCTCCGAATCCAAAGATTCATTTTTACGCGAAGGCGCGCACCACGTCATTACCCACCTGATGAAATACGAAGCTATGACACCGGAATTAGCCGGTATCCTTAAACCGGTGCAAAATGCGCTGGACGGCAGCGTTCCTGAAATCACTATCCCCGTCGTCGCCGGAATCGCGCTGGGACAGTGGATAATTCAAAATAAATCCGATTAATTCATCTTGAGTCAATTGACGGATAAAACTGCCATACTGAGAAAAGCAATCCATACTGTCATCCTGGAAGCTTAAGATGTTAAACAACAGACTCAGGTCCAATACCAGCGTCAGTTTCAGTTCGTTGAAAGTGCTGATCTCCGATAGTCCCTTCCTCGACCGGGTATTGACCTCGGTGGTACCCGCCTGCTACATCGGGCCGGCAATCATGGTTGTCGCCGATGTATTGACTATCGCGTTGAATCGCGGCCATAGCCCGATGCAAGAAACAATCAGTTGGTTTGCCGCCGGGCCTTTCGGCTGGCTGGAAAAAACAGGAATTTTAACGGTAGCGGTCTCTTTTCTTTTGATCGCTGCGCATTTATTAAGAATAAAAGACACCAAAGTCAGGGACATCAAAGAATTACGTTGGTTCAAGACAGAAGGAATCTTGCTGGCAATCGTGGCGTTCGGGTTCTTCTTAATTACCATTTTTAACACTAACGTCATTAGCACTATTATCAGTTTTCATGGCGTGATACACATGATCGCCACTGGACTCGTCTCTGTTTTCTTTTACGTGGCTTGCCTGATCTTGATGCGGCTGCTGATAAAAAAACCGGCGCTTAAATATGTCGGATTGTACAATGGCCTGACATTCCTTGTAGGATTCGGGGTTTTATTCTGGCTGGTTTTTTCGGTATCACGCAGCGAATACATGGGATTGGTGGAACGGTTGATGGCCGGGTTTAACCTGGTCTGGATCATGCTGGTCGGCCCGAAGGTCATCAAACTGGTAAATGAATTGCAATAGCGTCACCTATTTTCGCCGCACGACCGAAATTATCAGGATAATACCCAGAATGAACGCAGTGATATAGCCAAGAAATGCCAGTAAAGGGATATCTCCGACATAGGGTGAAATCTTTGCCGCAGCCACCATCGAAGACGACAATAACAAAGCGGCGATAATAATACTAAGCGAAGCGCGGTTGCCAAAACGCTCGATAGTTGATCTTAAAGGTTCCAGACCCACATGTTCGAATTCAATCTTTATGCGGCCCCGCCGCAATTCCCGTAAAACCACCCCAATATCATAGGGGATGTCCCTTATTGTATCCAACGCATCGATAAACCAATAATAGATTCCGTACTGCTGGCCGAAAGGATTGAGCTTCTGATTAATGATCTTCTGAGCAAAAGGCCGCCCCAAATCCATCAGATTGAAATCGGCATGTAGCGAATGGGCGATCTCCTCCTGGATGGCAATGCTTTTTGTGACCCAGAGCATCTGGGGGCGAAGCCTGCCGCCGTGGTTCATGATCGTCCGCATCATGGCAAAAAGCATGCCTGCCAACTGCAGTTCACCGGCCTCGACATCGCTGTAATCGTTGATGATCCCGGACATCGATGATTCCAGATCTTCAGCCGGAATGATGTCTTCAGACTCCATTAGTTCGTTGAGCGCCCGCGATACACGCTTTTCATCATGAATTGAGATGAAATAGACCAGTTTTGCTAACCGTTCGCGGTCGCGCAAGGACAATGACGCCATCATACCAAAATCTACCAGGCCGATAACATTACCGGGTAAAACAAAAACGTTGCCCGGGTGGGGATCGGCATGGAAAAACCCATACTCGAAAGTTGATTTGAACCCGATCATCGCGCCGCGCCGCGCTACCAGCCGCAGGTTATATCCTTCCTTCACTAACCGCTGTGTATCGGAGATACTGATGCCATCCAGGAACTCCATGGTAACGATCTTTTTTGTGCATAAATCCATATAGACTTCCGGGACATGGATCGTATCGTCACCGGCAAAATTCTGTCCGAACCGCCGCAGATTATTGGCTTCCATACGGAAATCCAGCTCTTTTGTCATCTGCTGGGCAAATTCTTCTACCAGACCCACGGCATTTATCTGGTAAAGGGTGGGGGAATACCGTTCCGCGAGTCCAGCCAGGCTGTGCATGATTTCAATGTCGGCTTGAGTGATTTCGGTGATGTTGGGACGCTGCACTTTCAAAACAACCTGTTCGCCTCTGTATACTGCCCGATGCACCTGAGCGAGGGAAGCAGCACCCAGCGGTTTATCATCGAAACTATCGAATACTTCACTTATAGGCTTGCCCAACTCCGATTCAATTATCGCTCTAATTACTTCCGCAGGAATAAAATCAACCGAAGATTGCAGTTTTTTCAGCTCGACGAGGAATTCCGGAGGCACCAGATCCGGCCGTGTGCTCAATAATTGGCCCAACTTGATGAATGTAGGACCAAGATCCTGTAGCGCCAGGCGGAGACGCTGGGGAATATTGAGTTCGGGTATTTTACATTCACGTTTCAGAATCCCCCGTTCAATATGCACGCACTCCCAAACATGGATTTGGCTCAGGACCTGTCCAAAACCATATTTCGCGAAAACGCTAACCACGTGCTCGAAGCGTCTTAAACGTTTAAATGCTCCGCGCGGAGTCGTTAAACCCGGCATCTTAATTCCCCGCCCGGTCTCACCGCCGTTGATTGATCAAGACGATATTTCTCGCCGGCAGAGAGACCGGTTTCCCCAATTAATAATTCCCGATTAATAAAGGCGAGGATCAGGATGTCGCTTTTTTGAATTCGACATTAATCTTCTTCGGCTTGGAGCCCGCCGCCCTTTGTAATTTAATGCGGAGGATCCCATCTTCATACATCGCTTCGATATTCTTCACATCGACGTTCGCCGGCAGAGAAATGGAACGGTAGAAATTACCGTAAGCAATTTCGTTACGTGAATAATCTTCACTTTTTATCCCGCTTTCCATTCTGCGTTCGCCTTTGATCATCAACATGTCGTTGGAAATCGAAACATCTACGTCCTCCTGCCTGACGCCGGGGAGTTCAACTTTGATTTCCAGCGTATCACCCTTCTCAAAAACGTCTACCGCCGGAGACCATCCCTTGATGTCCTCCGGAATCCGTTCCCACACCGCGTGCATCGCCGGGCGGACAACATCATCTTCGAACCGCCGCCGCATTTCCTCCATTTCTCTGGTTGGCCGGAACGGCCAGGGATTTTGACCGAAAGTCCATTTTTCAGGTGCCATCGTAATCCTCCTTTTTTTAGCTCCAACTAAACCTGATTAATATCGTGCCACAGAAACAATTAAAAAGTTATAAAATCAAAGCTGAAATAATTACATAACCGTGACATTTAGCTCGGTCGGGATATCTCATTATGTTGTGTCAGCTTGCACAGTGCTTTATAATAGGCTATTCACCAACATGCGAGTAAATTGAAGGATAGACCGATGAAAGACGCGATTACGGAACTGAAAGCCAAAGGAAAAGCCGCCAAAGAAGCGAGCCGCCCCCTGGCATACATTTCTACCGATATTAAGAATAAGGCACTGCGCAATATCGCCGAAGACCTGCGGGCCAAAACAACGGAAATCCTGGCTGCCAATAAACTCGACCTGCAGCAGGCAAGCGCCAACGGCATCAACGAGACAATGCAGGACCGGCTGCTGCTGAATGAGGCGCGGCTGGAAGGCATGGCCAAAGACGTCCTGGTAGTGGCCGGACTCCCCGACCCCGTCGGCGAAATATTCGATATGCGCACCATGCCCAATGATCTGCTCATCGGCAAGAAAAGGGTGCCGCTAGGCGTTATCGGCGCCATGTACGAGAGCCGGCCTAATGTCACGATCGATATTTCCGCTTTGTGCCTGAAATCAGGGAATGCAGTGATCCTGCGCGGCGGTAAGGAAGCGATCAATTCCAACCTGGCGCTGGCGAAGATGGTACAGCAGGCAATTAAACGGGCGGGTGTTCCCGCTGGTGCGGTGCAATTCGTGGAAAACACCGACCGCGCGCTGGTTATTGAAATGCTGAAGCTGAACGAATATATTGATCTGATGATACCCCGCGGTGGCGAACCATTTGTAAAGTTTGTCATCCAGAACGCGGCAATGCCTGTCGTCGCCGGCGGTATCGGCGTGTGCCATACCTTTGTAGACAGTTCTGCCGATATCGAGAAGGCTGTGGCGATAGTCTATAACGCCAAGGTGCAGAAACCTTCCGTCTGTAATGCGCTGGATACTATTCTGGTGCATCAGGTCGTGGCGGAGGATTACCTGCCCGCGGCAGCCAAAGAACTGGCGAAAGCCGGCGTGGAACTGCATTGCGACAAAGCCTCAATGAAAATCTTAAAATCAGAGAGCGGTTTAAACCTGAAAGCAGCAGTCGAAGCAGACTGGGGTAAGGAATTTCTAGCGCTCGTTGCGGCGGTCAAAGTGGTGGACTCCCTGGATGAAGCGCTGGCACACATCGCAAAATACGGCTCAGGTCATTCCGAAGCCATTATCACCGAGGACTATACCTCCGGCATGCGCTTCCTTAATGAAGTGGATGCCGCCTGCGTTTATATCAATGCCAGCACCCGCTTTACGGACGGCAGTCAGTTCGGCTTAGGCGCGGAGGTCGGTATCAGCACACAAAAAATGCACGCACGCGGGCCGTTGGGATTGAAGGAATTGACCAGCTACAAGTGGATCATTTTCGGCAGCGGACAGGTGAGACCATAGAGTAAAGCTGTCAGCAGCTTTCGGCCTATAAATACAAAGGTGGATACGTTTTAACGTACCCACCTTTTTCTATTTTACATACATACCGGCGAAGGTTTGAATCTGTTTGGGTCAGATGAGGGGGAACAGGCAATCGTTATCTTCTGCGCGCGGCGTCGATCACTGCTTTCTGGGCAATAAATAATTCTTTAATGCCTTTTTCAGCCAGTTCCAGCAGAAAATCCACTGTCTCTTTGTTGAATGGCTTGGTTTCCGCGGTGCCCTGGATCTCTACGAACTCGCCTTTGCTGGTCATCACGATGTTGCAGTCCGCTTCAGCCTGTGAGTCTTCATCGTAGCACAAGTCCAGCAGGCGGTTGCCGTGCACGACCCCCACGCTAGTCGCGGCTACCGCGCAGTTCAGGGGAATCGAGGAAATCACACCCATATTGGCCAATTTATCCATTGCCAGGTAGAGGGCAACATAGGCGCCGGTGATTGCGGCAGTCCTGGTGCCGCCGTCGGCCTGTAATACATCACAATCAATCGTGAGGGTTCTCTCCCCCAGTGACCGCATATCGGTGACGGCCCGGATCGACCGCCCGATCAAACGCTGTATCTCCTGGCTCCTGCCGGAAACCTTGCCCTTGGCGGATTCACGTTCATTACGAGTGAGTGTTGCCCGCGGTAACATCGAGTATTCGGCGGTCACCCAACCGGTGCCGCTGTTCCGCAAAAATGAGGGAACCCTGTCCTCCACGGAAACGGAGCACACCACCCGCGTGCGTCCCAATTCAATTAAAACGGAACCTTCGGCAAAGCTCTGAAAACCGGGGGTGATCTTTACCGCCCGCAACTGGTCATAAGTCCTTCCATCGCCTCTTTTCAAAAACATCATCCTTTTATCAGTATTGAATTATGAGTAATCAGTTTTGAGTTACTTTTGTTCCAAACGTTTACAAGTATAGCATTAACACGCTGTTTTTGTCTGTTACGATGACGGAATAATCAATATCTGCCGATTTCCCGTAGCCGCGCGTCGCTGATGCCGAAGTGGTGGGCAATCTCATGCTTGACAACATGTTCAATTTCCGCAAGGATTTCTTCTTCGTTGCGGCACTTGGCTTCAATCGTCTTTTGGAAAATCGTGATTTTATCCGGTAAAACCATACCGTAATTCGTCGTCCGCCGGGTCTGCGGTATACCCTCGTAAAGCCCCAAAAGTGTCTGGTTGGCTTTTAACGCCGATTTGCGCATTTGCGCATAGGTCGGCTGGTCGCTAACCACAACTTCGACATTATCAAGAAGTTCAAGGAATTCCGACGGCAGGCTTTTCACGGCCTTATCCACCAGATCCTCAAATTTTTCTCTATCCATGACCTAACCTTACAAAAATCCAGGTAATTTGTATTATACTATTTACGGCAATATTAGACACGTGATATATTGCAGATGTAGGAATTAATACCTGAGGAGAACACATGAAACGACTGTTTTGTTTGCTGGGTTTATTTTTACTGATGATCCCGTTAGCGGGTTGTGCCAGCCCTATCAATGCAACTCTTGAGACTCCATTTACCCTGGCGCCGGGACAAACCGCGTATTTTTCCAGTGAAAAGATGAATATTAAATTTATCGGTATCACGCAGGATAGCCGCTGTCCGACAGGTGTAGAATGTATCCGGGCCGGCGATGTCAGTTTTAGTATTGAAATTTTACAAAACGGCGTTAAAAGTCCGGCGACCCTGACCATCACCGGGGGAGAAAATGCCCATATGGCCTTTGTTTCTCAAGTTTACACACTGGCTGCCGGTGTATCCCCTTACCCTGCAGCCGGGAAAACAATTAAAAAAGGGGATTACCGGTTAACACTGAGTGTGAGTAAGTCAGGGCAGTAATGTATTTCCCCGGCTGACAAATTCCTTAACCCGCCGTTCGAAGATCGGGCGTGACAGCAGGACGTGCCGCCGGCACTGCAGGCAAATGATGCCGATGTCTGCGCCGACTCTGACCACTTGCCAATCGAAACCGCCGCAAGGATGCTGCTTTTTCAGTCTGACGACATCACCAGGGTTAATATCCATAAACAACCTAAATAACAAATATCAAGCGCTAAATATCAAATAATACCAAAATTACAAATATAAAATTTTTTATTGGACTATCAGTTTACTTTATTCTTTAATCCGCCGATGCATTTATTAATATCGTCACGCAGGGTTTCCGTAGCCCGTCCGGCCGCTTTCGCAAAATCGGCGCCTTTTCCGGCGTAGATTATCCCGCGTGAGGAGTTGATCATGATGCCACGATTTTGCGCATCGATGCCGTAGCGGACAGCCAACTCCAGATCACCACCCTGCGCGCCTACACCCGGAATCAGTATCGGCAGGTCGGGGTGAGCAATGCGGATATTTTTCAATTCTTCCGGATAAGTAGCGCCGATCACCAGCCCGATATTATGGTTGGTGTTCCACTTGCCGGCTTTGAGCGCAACGATTTCATACAAGGGGCGTAACTTCCCTTCGTACTCACACAGCAGCGATTGAAAGTCCGCCGCGCCTTTATTCGATGTGCGGCAAAGGATGATGACGCCTTTATCTTTATACTTGATGAACGGCTCCAGCGAATCAAAGCCGAGGTATGGACTGACCGTCACCGCATCAGCACCCAAATCATCGAACAATGCCTTTGCATATGCCGCTGAAGTATTGCCGATATCCCCCCGCTTGGCATCTATTATGACCGGGATATCTTCCGGCATGTGTTTCAATGTTTTATATAAAGTATCCAGCCCTTTTGCGCCCTGTGCTTCATAAAAAGCGATATTCGGCTTATAGACACAAACCAGATCAGCCGTGGCATCGATGATCGCTTTATTGAAGTCTAAAACACTCATCCCCGCAGGAATTAATTCGGGGCTGGTATCCAATCCGACACAGACCAGGCTGCGGTTCTTTTTGACCGCGGTGTTTAATTTATCGATAAAGTTCATTTTAATTCTCCAGTCTACTTCCGGTTCTTTTATGACAGAGTAATCAAATATTAACACAATTGTAAATTGACTTCACTACCTGACTACACTAATATTGAATTGTAATTCAGGATGAATTAACTTGAGGCTGCACAATTGTCAATGCTTAAAAGAATACCTTTATTCCCCATAAATACCACGGTCAACGACAATGGTCATCTGGTGATCGGCGGGTGTGATGCTACCGTCCTCGCTGCTGAATTCGGCACTCCTCTCTATATCTACGATGAAGCTACTTTACGCGCCAGGTGCCGGGAATTCAGAGAAGAATTCAGCAAACGTTATCCGGACGTACTAGTGATTTACGCCAGCAAAGCTTATTCCAACAGCGCACTGCTGCGTCTCATCAACGAGGAAGGTCTGGGACTGGATGTGGTTTCCGGGGGTGAACTCGGTATCGCCGAAGCGGCAAATTTCCCGATGGAGAAGATCTATTTCCACGGCAATAACAAATCACTGCGGGAACTGGAAATGGCGCTGAAGTTGCATGTCGAGTGCATCGTCGTGGATAATTTCCATGAACTGGAAATGCTGGACGCACTAACGGCGAAGTTGGGAGTCAAACAAGATGTGTTATTACGAATGACGCCCGGCGTTGACCCGCATACCCACCGCTTTACTTCCACGGGTTCCCTCGACAGCAAGTTCGGCTTTCCGCTGCCGTTGAAAGAAGAAGCGGTGGCTCAGGCGCTAAAAACCCACGGGTTGAACGTTGTCGGACTGCATTTCCACATCGGCTCGCTGATTTTTGAACCGGAGCCGTACGTAGAATCGGTCAAATTCGTCCTGAATTTCGCCGCGGCAATGCGTAAGAAGTACGGATTGGAATTGAAAGAGCTGGATACCGGCGGCGGATTCGCGGTACAGTACACCCTCGACCAACCGGCGCTGCCTTTTGCCGCCTTTGCCGAACAGATTACCTCCGCCATTTTAACGGAATGTAAACTCCAAGGTTTAACGCTGCCGAAGCTCATCGTCGAACCCGGCAGAGAGATTGTCGCGCAGGCAGGGGTTGCCCTTTACACCATCGGCACGGTCAAAGAAATCCCCGGCGTGCGCACCTATGCAGCCGTAGACGGAGGCATGGGTGATAACATCTGTCCGGCGCTTTACGGCGAAAAGATGGAGGCGGTGCTGGCAAACCGGATACGCGCGCGTGATGCGGGCAAGGTCACGATTTGCGGGAAATTCTGTGAATCCGGCGATATTTTGATCCGCGACATTGCGATGCCCAAAATGGCAGCCGGTGATATTCTGGCAATAGCGGTCTCCGGCGCATACAGCATACCGGAATCAATGAACTATAATGCCTTTTTCAAACCGGCGGTGGTAATGGTGAAAGATGGTAAGCCCAGACTGATACGCCGGCGCGAGACGCTGGCAGATATTACCAGGTGCGATATCGCTTAAATAATACGAAATCAGAATATCGAAATACGAAACAAATTATAATAAATAAAATACAAAATTATCCGGTTTTAAAATTTAGAATTTGATTATTATTTAGAATTTAGGATTTAACCCGATGTGGGATATAGTAGGACAGGAGAAGGCGGTTACCTTTTTGCAGAAAAGCCTGGCACGGGGCAGCCTGGCGCATGCCTATCTGCTCGTCGGCCCGCCGCATGTCGGCAAGATGGCGCTGGCGGTGAATATCGCGATGGCGATCAACTGCGAGTTACCGGAACCCCCTTGCGGCAAATGCGCATCCTGCCAGAGAATTGCCGCCGGGAAACAGGCTGATATCCAGATCATCGAACTTGGCCGGATCGCGGAATCCGCTGATAGCGAGAGTAAAACGAAGATAAGCGTGGAGCAAGTCGATCAGATTCTGCATGCGGTCAATCTAGCCCCATATGAGGGTAAATTCCGGGTCTTCATTATCGACGGCGTGGAATATATGTCCATCGCTGCCGCCAACCGCCTGTTGAAGACCATCGAGGAACCCGTAAAGAATGTTATTTTCGTCCTGTTGACCGCGAACGAGAGCCTGGTGCCGATCACGATCGTCTCACGCTGTCAACGCATCGAACTATTACCGGTATCCGCCGAAGTGATCGAGAATGCCCTGATCAGCCGCCATCAGGTTGAGCCGGAAAAGGCCAGATTACTGGCGCGGCTTTCCAGCGGCTGTTTCGGTTGGGCAATGTCTGCGCTGCGTGATGAAACGCTGGTGCAGCAGAGGACGGAATGGCTCAATGCCTGGCGCGAAACGTTCGGCTCGGATTACGACCGGCGCTTTGCTTTCGCCGCGAAACTGGTGGAAAAGCATAGCCAAAACCGCAGCGTCGTGCAGCAAAAACTTGACCTTTTACTCAGCTGGTGGCATGATTTGCTACTGGCAAAGGTCGGTTGTGCGGATGATATCAAGAATATCGACTTCCAAAATGAATTGAAAACTACAGCTGCCGGATATTCATTGGGACAAATCAGGGCGTTTATTGGTAGAATACAATCAGCGAAGGAACAGTTGCGGTCTAATACCAATCCGCAGCTGGTCATCGAAGTAATGATGTTGAACATGCCGGAGAAGAATACTGCAGAAAAATTGGTCGCATAATGAGGTGCGTGGATGGATGAACAGAATATCAACAATACAGGTGATTTGAATAAACCCGCGGAAAATGCGGCCCCCGCCGCAGCGGAAACTACCAATGCGGTCACTGCGCCGTCGGTACCGGTAAAAACGGTTGGAGTGCGCTTTAAAAGAGCCGGGAGAATTTATTACTTTGACCCCGCCGGATTGGAACTTGATATAAATGACTGGATAGTGGTTGAAACCACCCGCGGGCTAGAAGTAGCCCGTGTCGTGATTGCCCCCAAGCAGGTGCTCGCCAACGAAGTGGAAACACCCCTGAAACCGGTCATCCGCAAAGCGGAGAAAAAAGAAGTCCAGCACAGTGAAGAAACTGAGGCCAAGGAAAAAGAAGCTTTGGTGGAATGCGCGAAGATCGTCACGCGTATCGGGCTGCCGATGAAACTATTATCGGCGGAATATAGCCTGGACGGGGGACATATCACCTTCTTCTTCAGCTCCGCGGAAAGAGTGGATTTCCGGGAACTGGTGCGTGAACTGGCTGGCCGTTTTAAGGTCAGAGTGGAATTACGGCAGGTCGGCGCCCGGGACGAAGCCAAGATATGCGGTGGCTACGGACGCTGCGGCCGACAATTATGTTGCGCCAGTTTCCTCTCTGAATTTGTGCCGATTTCAATCAAAATGGCTAAAGAACAGGACCTGCCGCTCAACCCGATGAAAATATCCGGTGTCTGCGGACGTTTGCTCTGCTGCCTGGCTTACGAACACGATTTCTACCATGACATGAAAGGCAAGATGCCCAGGGACGGCCAGACCGTGACAACCCCGATGGGATTTGCGCGGGTGGTGGGCAGCAACCCGCTCAAAGAAACGGTCGTGGTTGAGCTGGAGACGCAAGTCACAGTGGAATTACCGGTTACCGACGTAAAAGTGGTCAATCGCCCGATGCCCATTAATAGACCGGAACCTATCAATAATCAAGATATTAAAGAACCGAAAGAAAACATCGTGCCGCCGGAAAACAAAGGCAAATCCCCGAACTAACGGCTAAAAACTTTCCCTGATCGCCTTTTTCGCGGCATAATAGCCGCACATTCCGTGTACACCGGCGCCTGGCGGCATGGATGACGAGCAGATGTAAACGCCTTTAATCGGGGTTTTATAAGGCTTCGCCATTGTGAACAGACCGAAAGGATTCATCACACCACCGGCGATGTCTCCCCCGATGTAATTCGGATTATCGGCCTGCATAGCCGCGGTATTCATTTTGCTGCGAGCGCGGATACGATTGCGGAATCCAGGGGCGAACCGTTCGATCTGTGCCTCGATCCTTTCCGACATGTCAAAAGTTGAACCGTTGGGAACATGGCAATAGGCCCACACCGTGTGCTTCCCGGCAGGCGCGCGCGTTGAGTCAAACAGGCTGGGCTGTACCAATAGCACAAACGGGTTTTCCGGATGCTCCCCTTTCCAGACCTCATCTTCTGCCCCAGCAATCTCCTCGAAAGTTCCGCCGATATGCACGGTTGCTGCCCGCAGACATTCCGCGGCTTGCCAGGGAACCGGACCGTCCAGCACCCAATCCATCTTGAAAACGCCCGGCCCGTATTTATGCCGGGCCAGCTTTTGCCGCAAGTTATCCGGCAATTGATTACCGGCGATATTTGCCAGTTGCTTTGGCGTTATGTCAAGTAATACCGCCTTTGCTTCCGGCAATTCGTTCAGTGAATGGATCTCCTCACCAGTTTTTACTTCCCCGCCAAGTTGAATAAAATATTTTGTTAACGCGGCAGCAATATTCTGTGAACCCCCTTTGACGATCGGCCATCCGCCGGTATGACCGGCAGCACCCAGCAGCAAACCAAAGGCCGCAGTGCCGGGTTTATCCAGCGGCATTTTAGCGTGCGCCGCGATGCCCGCGAATAAAGCCTTCGCCTCCCTGGAGCGGAAATTTTTGAATATCGTATAAACGGCAGACTGTCCGCCTGCAAACCCAAATCGGCCAAAAGCCAACGGATGCTGTGGGAAATGCAGCGGCCCGAGGATCTCCGGCAGCAGCCGATCCCAATGTTCAACCAACGGCCGCATCAATTTATCGTAATTGCGGCCATCCTGGCCCAGGTTTTTGATCGTTTCGTCGAGCGAACGCTCCAGCAGCACTGCCGTGCCGCCGTCCAGCGGATGCGCCAGCGGCGCCGGCGAGTGAATCCATTGTAATCCGTACTTACCGAGGTCCAGCGAACGGAAAAAAGGCGAGGCAATCCCCAACGGATGCGCGGCGGAACAGATATCGTGGATGCAGCCGTTGTGCGTCAGGTCGGCGGAACGCAATCCCCCGCCGACTGTCTGATTAGCTTCAAATAACAAAACCGTGTGCCCGGCCTGTGCCAGCGTGACGCCGGCCGCCAATCCGTTCGGGCCGGAGCCGACCACGACCGCATCGTATTTAGTTTTATTTTGCGTCATTTTCGTCCTGATTCGTTGATTTTACCCGCTTTCTGAACGGCATATAAAAGATAGTCCTTACTTGCGCATTGTACCAGACATTACCCAACTGCGACCACTGTACATGTTTATCGATACATCTCGGCTCGACGGTGACGTCCGGCGGCACACCCAGGTAACCGGCCAGCGAGGCGAGCACATGCGTCCAGATTTTTACCTGCATTTTAGAGCCGACAACACGGAAAGCGGCTTCATAGACCGGGTCATTGGCGCGCGCCAGACCGGTGATCTGCGCCGTGATCTTACCCTCCGATTCGACGGCATTGAAGGTCACCCAGCCTGATTCCGGATGCCCCTGCGGCGTCATCAAAGTGAAGCAAACATCATCTGAGTACGAAACCAGCACACCGGTGGAAACGGGGCCACCCGGTGTTGAGGAATCGATGGCGATAATTTCTCCCCGCAAAATACCTGCTTTCGACGGATAAAACCGGTTGTACGGCGGTTGAAAAGCCGGCAGGTTTTGTCTGAGCGCCAGCACAACTTCCTTGCGCGTCAAACCCGGTTTGTTAACAGGCAACCGGTAGGTCTTTTGCCACAACCGGCCGAAGCCGTTTACCGGCCCGACGGCACGGAGTCCATGCACATTCCGGTTAATCGCCCGGGGCGGCATTTCCGGCACGCTCAATCTATCAACAGGGTTCGCCCAATGCAACATATCCATGCATGGATTCTGCGGAGCCTGGATTGACGGTTGTTCCGGAGCTGATACTCCCGCCGCAGCAAATGCTTCCTCTTTATTTTTATATACTTTTATCACCTGTTCGAGGCCGGTGAGTTTGAGTACATCACGGTAATGACTACTGACGCCGAAAGCCGACAGGCATTGGCCCCGGTGACCGGCTAATACAGCCAGTTTTACGAATACATAAGCCCCCAATCCGGTAACGAGCTGGAGATTGTTGAAATCCAGTATCAGACAACCTTTTTTACCGACTTCTTTGGGGACAGTAGCATCTAAAAAAGGCTTCTCGTCAGGGTCGGTTATCTTCGCCGGTAATTCCACCAGAAAGGCATTATTTCCCAGGGACGATATATTCATTGGATTCTCTCCCGGTTATAAATTTGCCTGCGGCAGCAATTAAAGATAGTGCAACACCCGTTTTTAAGGGAATCTAAATGCGGTAGCAAAAAAAAGGATTAGTGAGGGAAATAGCGCTCCCATTCCTGCCGTAATTTCATGTAGTGGGTAGGGATATACGAAAAACGGTTGGCATGGGGCGGGGCAGGGACTTTGTGTAATTTCATGTTGGCTTCTTCGGGGGTCCGCCCGGCTTTACGCCGGTTGCAGGGGGCGCAGGCGCTGACGACATTTTCCCAGGTATGCTGTCCGCCGCGGTACCGCGGAATGACATGGTCGAGTGTCAACTGGCGGGTCTGTTTGCCGCAATACTGGCAGGTAAACTGGTCGCGGTTGTAAATTTCGGCGCGGCTGATCTTGCGCGCAACATGGTACGGACGTTTGACCAGATAGGGAAGACGGATCACCGAAGGAATCGGCACGTCCTGATTGGCCGTATGAATATAGCCATAGCCATTTTCCAGCATCTCAGCTCTACTCTGGTAGAGAAGCGTTAAAGCCCGGCGGACATGGCAGATGTTTAAAGGTTCATAATTCTGGTTCAGCACAAGTACAGAATGATTTAACATCAAAACACTCTTGTTATTCAGAATTAGCTTATTTTACCGTAAATATCGAGCGTGGTGCAAATTTCGTGCGTAAATGAGCTATTTCCAATACGAGTAATCAGCATGCCGGTAAAAAAGGCAGGGTTTTTCTAAACCTGAACAGCCCTGCCTTTTTAATAAAGCTGCATAATAATCCGCTGCCAGGCCTATTTATACCCTTTGATGAACTTTTTCAGCTCGACCCTGAATAATTCGTCCACCATTTCTTTTATCTCATCGATGGACAGGATAGAGAAGGTCAACGGGTCCAGCAGTATCGACTGTAGGACTTTCTTTTTGTCCTTTTCGACAATTCCCCTGACCGCCATTTCCTGGACATTGATGTTCATACGATTCAGGGCTGCGCATTGGGGCGGCAGCGCGCCGATGTAGCAGGGATGAATACCGCCCTTATCCACCATGCAGGGTACTTCCACGACACTGCCTTCTAACAGGTTGGTAATGAGACCGCTATTCTTAACGTTACCCATAACGCGCGTTGGTTTTCCGGTCTCGATTGAATTAATGATATCCAGCGCAATGGTAGTATAGGTATGATCCTGGCTAATCTTAATTTTGCGGCCGCTTTTAAGCTCATTCCTGATATCATCGGCCTGTTTTTTTATCAATCCCGGAACATGGTCCCTGCTTTCATCAGCCAGCCTGTACCGCTCTAAAAGCTCCGGTTTTCTCCTGAAATAGGGCAGCGAAATTGTCAGGTGCCCTCCCCCGCTGGAGAAGTACCCGAATGTCCGCATGATCTCAACCTCCGTAATATCCGCTGAGACGAATTTATTCCCGGGTTTGTTAAAAATATCCGGGTCTTTAAACAGCTCCCTGAGTCGCGGATAAATATCTTCCCCACGCCACTGCAATTCCAGGAACCAGGATTGATGGTTCAAGCCCGCCACTTTATAGTACAGCTCTTCAGAAGGTATGTTCAGGTATCCCGCGATTTGGCGGCCGAAATGGATCGGATTCGGGCAAAGCCCGACATTCTTGACCTTTGTGTAATCATTTACAGCCCAGCAGATCATGGCCTGGGGGTTTGAATAGTTCATCAGCAAGGCATTTGGACAAAGTTCCTCCATATCATGGCAGATATCCAGGATATCCGGGATGTGGCGTAAAGCGGAAAAGACCCCGCCGACACCCATGGCGTCGGACTGGATTTCGACCCCGCGTTTCATCGTAATTTGCCTGTCTATAATGAAAGGCGGCCAATCTCCTGACCGTATGGAAATGATCACGTAGTCCGCACTGTCTACAGCTTCGCGGCGGTCCACAGTCGATTCGATTTTCAGGTCTGTTTTTTGCTGCTTTACCAGTTCCCTGGCATAGGCGGTCGCCAGATCCAATCGTTCTTTGTCGATATCCATCAGAGTGAGGGTGCTGCCTGCCAGATTGGGGTACAAGGAAAGATCCGAAATCATATCTTTCCCGAAGACGTAACTGCCAACACCAATCAACGCTATCTTTTTCATAATTAACCCTCTTTATTGTCTGTTTTTTTATTATTACTGGTAGTATAACGCTGTTGCATCTTAAATTGTACCTTCTTTCTCATGCAGAACCTATTTGAATATAATCCCTCCTCGACTCTTTTATCAATACGATTCTTGCCGCTAATATGAATTTTTCCTTTTTTGTCCTACCGCATGCCTTTCCGCCGGGCAGAAATATAGTCGACCAGAACGTATTGTCCGAGACCATCCGCATTAGCGAAGAAGACCCTGCCTTTATTGATCCTGGCGATTCTCGTGATGAAGGCGCTATTGAGATTGCTTTCTCCCAGCATAAACGTATTGATAATGATCCCCTCTCTGGTGCAGTTTTCCACTTCTCTTAAAGTTAGTTGGAGGGTGCGGGCGCCGGGTGAGAAATTGGAACTGATCTGCCCTTTTTCCACGTGAGCTGTCGGTTCGCCGTCTGTCACGACGATAATCTGCCTGTTCCGGCTTTTATCTTTCGCCAGCAGCTTCCTGGCAAGCTCCAGGCCGTGCTGGATATTAGTGTAGGGATCGGACTGGTCCAGGCGCAACGTCAGGAGATCTTCTTTTTTTATCTCCCGGGCGTAACTGGAAAACCCCAAAATGTACAGACTGTCTCTGGGGAACTGGCTTCTGATCAGTCCATCCAGCGCGATTGCGACGTGCCTGGCAGCGTAGAAGTTATCACGCACAGACATGGACAGGCTGAGATCAATCATCAATACGGTGGCCGAACGGGTGGTCTGTTCTGATTTGTAGACTTCAAAATCACCGACCTGCAGTTTAACAGGAAGTTGCTGCCCGCCGCGCAGCAGGGCATTCATGATGGTCTGTTTCAGTTCAATATCGAAGTTGTCGCCGAATTCAAACCGTTTTGTTTCTTCACTTCTTTTCCCCAAGCTGCCTCTATCACCGGTATTATGTCCGCCGAATGTATCTTTTTTTAGTTGCGAAAAAACATCGCGCAGCGCCTTTTCCCCGATTTTCCGCATGCCCAGCGGCGTCAGCTCAAAGCCTTTATCCTTGCGGCGGATATATTTCGCATCTTCCAGAACCCGGGTAACCCCCGGGCTGTCCAATTCGCGCAAGGCCTGTTCGCCCAGCAGCTCCCTGACCGATTGCCGGTCAACTTTTTCCGTAATACCGCTGTATTGGGCATCCTCAATTTCTCCCTTTAGTTTATCCATCTCTTGCAGCTTTTCCATCAGCTTCAGGGCTTCTGCAAATGAAACGGTTTCTTTGCCGATAAAAGGGGATGCCCCTTCGATTGAGCCATCGAGGCGGAGTGATTCCAGACTGAATTCCATCAGATCCTGGAATTGCCGGCGGGCGTCATCATCCGTGAATTCGTAGTTTTGCAGTTCCTTGATTTTACCTATGATATCGGACGGCAGGTTTTTAAGTTTTTTGCGATTGGCCGAAACCTGCTCCTCGATTTTTTTCAGCAGTTGTTTGTTGTTAACAGAACCCTCTGCGAGGCCGTTTTGTTCAATCTTACGTTTGGCTTCATCCAGCTTTTTCCGGACACTCGCCCTCTCCATTTTGAGAATATGGTTCATCTTATTTCCGATTTCATCCATTATCCCGGAGAAATCAAACCGGTCATGTTGCTTCGGATTCAGCTCCTGGAGTTGTTGCAGCAATTTTTGCAGGCCGCTCACCCGTTCCTGTCCCTCAATTAAATCCTGCCGCTGCATTTTCCAGAGCAGATACGATAAATCCCCGTCATGCAGCAAGCCCTGGGCAAGCTCATCCATGAGTTCGTCTTTATTGAATCCGGGGGTATGCCGGGCGCCGTCCCATTCTGAATACCGATAGATTTTCATATGTTCCCTACCCGCGGTAAACGGTTTTGCCCTCGGATTCAGTCTTGTTCAATTGTTTATTAACATGAAGCCCTTCAAGGATGAACTCAATGGCAGCCGCAATGATCTCCGGTTGTTCGCTCTTAGCAATTTTCTTGATCGCAGGCTGAAAGCCGGTGATTGCTCCAGCGTAGGTTACGTACTTGTTTGCCGCCATCGTGTCCGAAGCCTCAATATTGAAACCGGCGGTGAAACGGGCAATCACAGACTGCAGGGATGACAGGGAGAGGTGGCGTTTAAAAACGTTGAAGACCGCTTCGCGGATCAGATCTTCGATTATTTTCTCTTCCTTGTTTTCTTCGAAACCTTCCATTTCTATCTTGGAACCCATCGAGGCAGAAATGTAAGGTAAGTCGCTGATGCGCGGCACTGCGAGTTTCTCCCCCAGCGTGACAGCGCGCCTGACAGCGTTGGAAACAATCGTTTCGTAATTCATGATCGAAACGCGCACACTGACACCGCTACGCTGATTGATCTCTGTGTTTTTTCGGCTGAGTTGGGTGATTTCAGCGATAATTTCTTCCATGTAAGGAGGAGTGAAAACAGTGATACCGGTTTCAGCGAACTGATGATGCTCCTGTTTAATAATAGTAATCTCATCGTGAATATTGAGCGGATAATGGGTCCTGACCTGTGAACCGAATCTGTCTTTAAGCGGCGAAATGATACGGCCACGGTTAGTATAATCTTCCGGGTTAGCGCTGGCTACCAGCAGAATGTCCAGCGGCAGCCGGATGCGGTAACCCCTTATCTGGACATCACGCTCTTCCAAAAGGTTGAAAAGACCGACCTGCAGCCGTTCCGCAAGGTCCGGCAACTCGTTGATACAGAAGATACCCCGATTTGTCCGCGGTATTAAACCATAATGAATGGTTAATTCATCGGAAAGATATTTCCCCTCGGCCACTTTTATCGGGTCGATATCGCCCAGGATATCAGCCATGGCAATGTCGGGTGTGGCCAGCTTTTCCGAATAACGACTTTCCCTGCCGAGCCAGACAATTTCGGTTTTGTCCCCATGCGCTGCAACCATATCGCGGCAGTGTTTACAGATCGGAGCGAACGGATCGTCATTGATTTCACAACCCTTGATCGCCGGAACTGAATCATCGAGCAATTGCTTCAACGCCCGCATTAACCGGGACTTTGCCTGTCCGCGTTCTCCTAAAAAGATGATGTCGTGTCCGGAAAGGATAGCATTTTCGATATTTGGAATTACTGTATCGCTGTAACCGATAATACCCGGAAATACTTGCTGATGATCCCTGATCATACTGATGAGATTACGCCTCAATTCCTGTTTCACCGAAACAGGAGTATACCCGGATGCCCTGAGTTCACCAATAGTTTTTGCCCGGTTGTGTTCTGCCATGTTGTCTCCCCGTAGTTGCTATCCTGAAATACTGTGCCGTCTGCAATCCTTTCATATTGCCGGATACAGTGTTTGGTAAAGCTAAAAACCGAATTTATAATCCAACAAGATTTACAATCTTCGATAGCGAATATAATACCATAAAACAAAAATAAATACATATTCCGGGAGGTTTGAACGCCATGGGTTAATGAGATAACTGAAAATGACAATACAGGCGCCTTTAACGATAGCGGATATTGTCCGGGTTGAGCTCTTTAAAACCTTCGGTTAATACGTCACCGAAGCTGGAAGATCGTTATCTAATTCTTTCTCTGCGGGCGGTAAGCCCGCTTCTGCGCGGGTCTATCGCCGCGAAAGTCCGGCGCCATGATATTAAAAAGGACGCTGATCTTCGGGTCAACCAAACGGGANNTTTTCCTGCGCCCACGGCGTGCCCGCCTGTTCGCCGAAATCGTCCAGCACCAGCAATTCGGAACTCCTGACACTTTCAAAATACTGGTCGTAGGAAACCTTGCTATCGGGACTGAACGTCGAACGCAGGTGGTCCAGAAAATCCGGTACCACGATAAAAAGCGACGGTTTCCCCAGTTTATAGCGGTAATTAACGATCGCCGAAGCCAGATGCGTCTTGCCGCAGCCGTTCACACCCGCGAAGACCAACCAGCCGTCCGGTGATTTGGCAAAATCCAGCGCCAGATTATAGGCGGCTTCCAGGTTCTGCCGCTGCTCCAACGGTAAATTAGCCCGTTTCCAGTCGAAACTTTCAAAGGTCATCTTCTTTTGTAACTCAAACCACGGCGCCCAGCCGTTGGAGTACAGCGCCGGGGTTTTACTGCCAATTGTATATATCTGGCAAAATTCGGTATTCGTTAACCGGCTGCGCGCCCTGTCTTCCAGCTCCTCGATCGGAGTAATCGAAACAATCACAGTTGGTAACCGATTGGCATACCGGTGATTAAGTAACTGGTCAAGTTTTTCTTTTGCCCAGGGCGTGCTGGATTGTGCGCCGAAATCATCGATGATCAGCAGGGGGGCATTCTTGACCTGATCGAAGAATTCATCGTAGGGCATATCGCTGCCGGGGCTGAAACTGGCGCGCAGATGGTCTAGCAGATCAGGAGTTGTAACATAAAAAGCGGGCTTTTTCCGCGAGATGCATTCATTGCCGATAGCAGCTGCCAGGTGGGTTTTTCCGCAGCCTGAAGGACCGGTGATCACCAGCCAGCCTTCCGGTTTCAAAGCAAACGCCAGCGCAGCTTCATAAACCCGCCGGAATTGCGCCTGACTCGCGGCTTCTTTAATCTTGCCTTCGGGGATCAAATTGGCGAAGGTCAAACGCGTCAGGTTCCCCAGATTGCTGTAGCTCTGCAAACGGGTCTGCCGTTTTGTATCGGTTTCCTGCTCCACACAGCGGCAGGGCACGATCCGGCTGTAGTCCGGTTTACCCGGAGCTAACAGCGGGTGCACGAACCTGTTACCCTTACAAACAGGACAAACCTTCTCGGGAGCTGCTGCTTCAGCGTTTGACGGCGTGGCCGTACTTTCCTTTGATGAATTTGTCAGGATCTGTTTTTTTAAAATCTCTGAGATGTGTTCCATCACTCTTGCCTTCGGTCTCCCAGCGTTCCAGAATGGCGGAAATATAGCGCCAGTTCCGTTTACCGGCATTAACAGCTTCTTTTATGGCATCCTTGATCCATACCGCGGGATACGTTTTTTCCGCGTCCCGCAATTCTTCGGCGATCATCGGCGTTAATAACCCGATGTTTTCTTCATACATCGTGAAGATATTTACTGGTTTTTCCGTAATCAATTCGGGCGTTATGCGTTTGGCGATCAACGCGGGCAGATGCATCTCTCCGTTCAGGATTTTTTCAACGGCTTCCCGGTTGGCCCCGGTATTCAGCAAATAAACATCTTCCTGCTTACCGTCTTCACCGGCGATATGTAATAATGTTTTTCTTCTGACAGCAGCAGACAACGCCTGCCTGATGGTATTTTCAATGTTATCGCCAATGTCTCGCAAACCGGCAATTAGACTCGTATCCCCCGCCAGTTCCTGAAAAGAGACATACTGTGGAAAACCCTTTTTGAAATAGAGCAGGCGGAAAACATGCAGGGTTAATCTCAATTCCGCCAGGTCGGTAATTTCCGGCAGCAGATTGCTCAGGAAAATATTCGGCACGGGTGTATATTCCATTCTGGCCGGAAAACCAACGAACTCCGTCATATCAGGCTTTCTTCTTGCAATGCAATATTTTCAAACCGGAAATATTTCGGCGTAAAATGCACACTAATCTCACCCGTAGGGCCGTTGCGGTGTTTGGCCACGTGAATATTGGCAATACCTTCCGGGTATTCCTGGCCGGGATGGTCGGCATCCCATTTCTCTCGGGTGGGATAGTAGTAATCCTGGCGGTAGATGAAGACAACCATATCGGCATCCTGTTCGATCGTACCGGAATCACGCAGGTCGGAGAGCTGCGGCTGCCTGTCCTGCCGGGCTTCGGCGGCGCGGCTCAATTGTGAAACAGCGATCACCGGCACCTGCAGATCACGCGCCAGCGCTTTCAGGTTACGGGTAATGTAACCGATTTCCTGCACGCGGTTGTTCATCATACCGTCGGCATCGATCAAACCCAGGTGGTCAATTATGATCATGTTTACTTTCTGTTCGTAGAGCAAGCGCCGGGCCTTGCTGCGGATTTCGGAGATACGCAGTTTCGGCGAATCGTCAATATAGATCTTCGTTTCGGAAAGCGTGCCGATGGCGTTCAGAATTTTCCTTTCATCCATTTCCGAATGCATGCCGAGGCGGACATGGGTGGAAAGGACGCTGGCTTCGGTGGCGATCAACCTGGTCACCAGTTCTTCGCCGGACATTTCCAGGCTGAAGATGGCCACGCAGGCATTCTGTTCTATGCAGGCGTTGCGGGCGATATTCAGGGCAAATGATGTTTTACCCATACCGGGACGGCCTGCCACAATGATCAGGTCGGAACGCCCGAATCCCGCGGTAATATTGTCTAAGGCGTGAAAACCGGACATCACCTTCTGGATTTGCACAGGCTGCCCGTCTTCCCCCACGGGATGCGGTTCAAAGTACAAATTCAGTACATCGCGGACATGCAGGAAATCACGCGTCCCGCGGGTCTGACTCAATTTGAGCAGGATATCTTCGGCTTTACTGATGCTGTTGTGCGGTTCGGCATCGGCCTGGAACCCGATGTTGGTAATCTGCTGACCGGCAGTGATCAGGTGTCGGCTGATAGACAGGCGGTAGACGATTTGCGCATAATCCTGGATATCCAGCGGCGTCGGCACCACGGAGATCAGGTGGGAAAGGTAAGCCACCCCGCCACACTGCTCCAGCTTACCCAGACGATCCAGTTCCTGCGCCACCGTGATCTGGTTGATCGACTCGCTGCGGGTATAAAGCGTCAGGCACGCATCATATAACCACTGGTGCGGCTCATGGTAAAAATCACCTTTCTGGAGGAGGGTGGCAATCTCATAGATTGCCGCGCCGTCAATCAGCAGCGAACCGATAACCGCTTCTTCCGCGGAAATATCGTGAGGGGGGAGTTTATCGTTATACACGATAGTGCGCTCCTGGTCACTTAAAAAAGGCAGTTAAGCCGCTTCCTCAGAGACCACTGTTACTTTAATTTTTGTGGCAATATCTTTACCGAGTTTAATGGGGACTTCATAAGTTCCGGCTGAACGGATAGGTTCGGCCAGTTCGATTTTTCTCTTGTCGATGGTGATTTTCATGGAGCTTTCCAGCCCCGTGGCAATATCAGCCGAGGTGATACTACCATACAGCCTTCCCTGCTGTCCAACTTTCGCTTTAATACTGATCTCTTTACCTTCGAGTTCAGCGGCCAGCGCTTTCATTTCTGCTTCCGTCTTGGCGGCAACACGCGCCCTGGCTTTGATCTGCGCCTCGACATTCTTGATATCTCCGGCTTTGGCAGGCATCGCCAATTTGTGCGGTATTAAAAAGTTCTTGCCGTAGCCGTCGGCAACTTCTTTAATTTGACCGGCTTTACCCACATTGGGCACATCTTCCATGAATACAACTTTCATATTATCTCCTTTAATGTAATTATACTTTAAGTCAGCGGTATGAACGTTATCAATTATACCGTACTTTCAGTTAAATATTTCTGAGCGTAAACAGCAGCTGTTGCGCCGTCCCCGGCGGCGGTGATCGCCTGGCGGGCGGAATTGTGACGGATATCCCCGGCGGCTAAAATACCCGGGATGGCTGTTTCCATTTTTTCATTGGTAATGATATAACCGGATTCATCCAACGGCAGGATTCCCTTGACGTACTCCGTATCCGGATTAGTCCCAACCGAGATAAAAACCCCATCGACAGCCATTTCTGATGTCATCCCGGTTTTCACATTCAGCAGTTTTATCTTTTCCACCATCACTGTGCCCTCGATGGCTGCAACTGCGGTATTCCAGATAAAATCGATTTTCGGCTCGGACCGTAATTTTTCCTGCAACACATGCCCGGCGCGCAGCTGATCGCGGCGGTGGACGATCGTAATTTTCGAGGCAAATTTGGTCAGGTGCAAAGCCTCGGTAATTGCGGTGTCCCCCCCTCCCACCACCACCACCTTCAGGTCGCGGAAAAAAGCGCCGTCGCAGACTGCGCAGTAAGAAACACCCCTGCCGGTCAGTTTGCTTTCCCCTTCCACCAATAATTTTTTCCGGACGGCGCCGCCGGCCATGATGACCGCTTTGCCGGTCAAATCGCCTTCGGTGGTTCTTACAGTTTTCATTGTTCCCTGAATTTCCAGCCCGGTCACTTCCCCGTTGATTATCTTTAATCCGTGTTTCAGCGCTTGCTCGTGCATTTTTTCGCCGAGCTCCTGCCCGCTGATACCTTCCGGGAATCCGCTGAAATTCTCCACGTGTTCGGCATACGTGATCTGCCCGCCGAAGATCCCTTTTTCGATCAATACACTGGTTAAGCCCGCCCGCGCGGTATACATACCCGCGGTTAATCCGGCGGGCCCGCCCCCGATGATAATTACCTCGTAGATTTCACCGCTCAAGGTTTATACTCCGTTTACTAATCCAATAACAACTAAGCGTTTGGCTCACCGTTCGTATCGCTGGGCTGCACAACAGGTTCGGTAAATTTATATTGTTGAATGATCTGGCAAACATTCCGGTCGATGCTTTGTTTGGCCATGCCGATGGCATTTCTGATCGCCTTCGCCTGGCTGCGTCCATGGGAAATAATAACATTACCGTTTAATCCCAGCAGGCACGCCCCGCCGGACTCCCGGTAATCGATCCTTTTCACCAGCGAACCAAACCCGACATCCATCTGCATTGAATCCGAAGTAGAGTTGGTCTGCCCGATAGTTTTCAGTTTTAAAAAGGCTTCTCCCACACCTTCCAGGGTTTTCAGCACGACATTGCCGGTAAATCCATCCGTCACCACGACATCGGCCATTCCCTTGGACAGATTCTGCCCTTCAATATTGCCGACGAAGTTTAAATCTGACGCCTTCAATACCTGGTATGTTTGACTGGTCAAAGCATTACCTTTCTTCTCTTCCTCACCGTTATTGAGCAGAGCGATACGCGGTGATAGCACTCCAAAAACCTCTCTGACATAGATATTGCCCATCTGGGCAAATTGCAGCAAATGTTTCGGACGGCAATTGGGATTAGCGCCGCAATCCAGCAGCAGGAACGGGCTAGTGATATTGATAGTGATAATACTGCCGATTGCCGGGCGTTCGATCCCTTCCACCCTGCCCAGCATGGCAAACGCCGCGAACATTACGGCTCCCGTGCTGCCGGCGGAAACAAAAGCCGCCGCCTTACCGGTTTTCACCATATTTACACCCACTACGATGGAGGAGTTTTGCTTTTTCGTCACGGCTTCGATCGGGGATTCCGCGTCATCGATGTATTCCGGCGCATCGACGATGGAAATATCCAGGTCCTTCATATGACGCCGGGCTTGTACATGCAGGATTTCTTTTTTCCCCACCAGCGCAATCCCGATTTTGAAGTCCTGCGCGGCTTTCACCGCTCCTTTAACTATTTCATGCGGGGCGTATTCTCCACCCGAGGCGTCAACTGCGATTATCATTTATTCTCCTGTAACTTTGTTTGCCTGAATTCTTCTCTGACCTTTTGCATTGTTTCCGTACTGGATAACAAATCGACTATCGTCATCGCGACCGCTTTCGCAGCATCACACATGCCGGTCATGCCGGTCTCCGAAGCCGCCGCTGCCGCAAACTCCGGGGAATGCAATGAAATACCTTTCGGCGCGATCGCCAACACCGGTTGAATGGCCGCTGTCGCCTTGCTGACATTACCCATATCGGTACTGCCGGCGTTTAGAGGTATTTTGGATTCCTCAAGTTTAACCGCCCGACCGATGGCTTTCATGTTGTCAACATAAAGCCGGGCTAAAGTCATGTTGCTGGACATACTGGCATAACGCAGCACATCCGGCTTATATTCCAGGCGGGCGCCTGTTGCCAGACCCGCGCTGATGAAGCAGTTTAGAACCTTTTGGATCAATTCGTCAAGGTAGGCATCGTCCGTAGCGCGTACATAAAATTCCCCGGCGCTGTGATCGGGCACAATGTTAGCGGCCTGCCCGCCGTCCGTGATAATACCATGAATGCGCGCCGTGCTCCGGATGTGTTGGCGCAGCGCGTTAATATTATTGAAGGAAAGGATCATTGCATCAAGCGCATTGATACCCGCGGCAGGGTTTGCAGAAGCATGGGCGGCTTTGCCGAAGAATTCTACATTCATCTGCTGGCAGGCGATTGCAGGCACCACCGCGACGTCCACTACGTCCGGGTGTACCAGTATCGCCGCATCAAGGTCGGAGAACGTCCCTTTACGGGCCATCACGATCTTGCCCCCGTAATTCTCTTCCGCCGGTGTGCCGATAACAATAACGCTGCCGCCGCATTGGTCAACGGCTGCTTTCGCCGCTACCGCCGCTCCGACGGTAATGGTACAGATCAGGTTATGCCCGCAGGCATGACCTAAACCAGGCAGCGCGTCATATTCCGCCAGTAAACCGATCACCGGTTTACCATTGCCGTACTCCGCGCGAAAAGCTGTCGGCATATCGCAGAGCCCACCTTCGACAGTAAAACCACGTTCTGTCAGGTACTGCGTCAACCATTCACATGCCTTATATTCCTGCAAACCATGCTCGGGATTGGCGTGAATCATCAGCGCAAGCTCTTTCAAACGTGAACTTTCTGCGTTAACGTGCCGTATAACCGTCTGTTTCAGCTTTTCGATGTTATTATCCATACCTGATACACAATA
>PMBW01000077.1:27907-32816 GCA_003153075.1 Dehalococcoidia bacterium
TTCTTTGTATTTTTAATTTATTTGAGATTTGGAGTTTGTATATTGGAATTTAATCACTTATTAGTCTCAATTTAAATAGCCGGGTTTGTGCTTTCAAACCTGACCGGAACATACCCTGGACTAACTTGCCTATTTATTGTAAGTATGTTATACTCCAATTTGTTTGNNTGGAGGCTTAGCCTGAGATGAAGAGCGAGTTTCTGCTCGCAATCACCCAATTATCAGCTGAGAAAAACCTGCCTAAAGAGGTGGTGCTCTCGGCGGTTGAGTCTGCGTTGGTATCAGCTTATCGTAAAGACAGCTTTATGCCCACTCAGAATATTGAGGTTAAGATAAACCGCAGCACCGGCAGAGTCGAGGTGTGGGCGGAAAAAACTGTTGTCGCCAAAACCGCCGATGTCAAACAGGAAATATCCCTTACTGAAGCTAAAAAAATTAAAGCCGACGCGAAAATCGGTGATTTGATCATGGTTGAATCCACGCCGCAGGATGCCGGGCGTATTGCCGCGCAAACCGCCAAGCAAGTCATCCTCCAGCGTCTGCATGAAGCAGAACACAGCGCTATATTTGAAGAATATGCCGGGAAATCCGGTGATATCGTCAGCGGCGTTATCCAGCGCATTGAACCGAGACAGGTACTGATCGATCTGGGCAGGGTCGAGGCTGTATTACCTTCGAACGAACAAATGTCGAACGAGCGTTACCGGATCGGCCAGAGACTAAAGGTCTATATGGTCGAAGTAGCAAAAACACCGCGCGGGCCTCGCGTGGTTGTTTCCCGTTCGCATCCTGAATTACTCAAGCGTCTTTTCGAATTGGAAGTCCCCGAGGTTACCAATGGAACCGTAGAAATAAAATCTGTGGCGCGTGAAGCCGGTTTCCGTAGTAAAGTCGCCGTCGCCGCGCGTCAGCCCGGAATCGACCCGGTGGGTTGCTGCGTCGGTCTGCGCGGTATCCGTATCCAGAATATCGTCAGCGAACTGAGCGGCGAAAAAATCGATGTCGTACTATGGAACGCCGACCCGTTTGCGTTCATCGCCAGCAGCCTCAGCCCGGCACAGATCGTGGCTGTGGAATTGAATAAAACCGATGGTCAGGCAACGGTTATTGTACCGGACAGACAACTTTCTTTAGCCATCGGGAAAGAAGGGCAAAATGCCCGGCTGGCGGCCAAATTAACCGGCTGGCGGATCGATATTAAACCTGCCTCTGTTTATGAGGCGGAAAGAGCCGCTGCCAAACCCGTCGTAGAAGCGGAAAAAGAAGCTGCCGCCGAAGAAGCTCCGGCAGTATCTGAAACAACCGCCGCTGAAATAGAAAAAGAAGCCCTGGAATTACCCGCCGAAGAAGAGACGGAAGAAGAGAAACCTCAACCTGTCCGGGAAGAAGCTGTCGTCGGTAAACCGGTCAGTTTTGAACCGAAAGCCAAACCCGGTAAAGTCGAGATCCGCTTCGCTGAAGATATACTGGGGCCGCAAGCCGCTCAAACTCAAGGTAAACCCAATAAGAAGAAAAAGAAGGGACAGGGCAAGGCCAACGAGGACGAAGGGGCCAGACCGCGCAAAGGCCGCCGTCAAGAATTTGTAGTTGAAGACGATGAAGAGGGAGAAACATATTGATGCCCACGCCGGCACACTCAAACGTGCGCCGGAACGTACCTGTATCGCCTGCCGGCAGGTAAAGGCAAAGCGGGACTTGGTGCGTATCGTCAAAACAAAAGATGAAGGAATCATAATTGATACTAACGGTAAGAAACCGGGACGCGGTGCTTACCTTTGCAAGGCTAAAGAATGTTGGGAAAACGGTCTGAAGAGTAATCGCCTGGGAAATATGCTCCGCGCGACGCTCACCAAAGAAGACCAGCAGAGACTGGAAGAATACGCAGCGAAGCTCTGACGGGAGTAGATAGTGGTAAGCTCGGAAAGAAAGAAAGATACCAACCAGACAGCCGATGAGAAGAGCGGAAATGAAACTTCCGGTCAGAAGACTCCTGTTATTGAACTTCCGGCGGCGCTCAGTGTGCGCGAATTATCCGAAACGCTCAAAGTCAGCCCTGTGGATATCATCAAACGATTGATTCGTGCCGGTATCATGGCCAATATCAATCAGGTTATCGACTTTAAAACAGCCGCGGCAATCGCCGCCGATTTGGGATTGGAAGCCCGCTTGAAACGGCGTCCCGCCGGTAAAACCGACCGGCTCAGCGAAGCGGGTAAACAGAGCGCCCAGAAAGCCGACCAGACCACCGGTTTACTGCCCAGGCCTCCGGTTGTTACCATCATGGGCCATGTCGACCACGGCAAAACGAAATTACTGGATGCGATCCGCAAGACCAATGTTGTGGATAGTGAAGCCGGCGGCATTACCCAGCACATCGGGGCCTATCAGGTTGATTTCAACGGACAGAAAATCACTTTCCTCGATACCCCCGGACACGAAGCTTTTACTGCAATGCGCGCCCGCGGCGCGCAAGTTACCGACATTACAGTCCTGGTCGTTGCTGCCGATGACGGCGTAATGCCGCAGACGCTGGAAGCGATCGACCATGCCCGCGCTGCCGGTGTGCCGATTGTCGTAGCAATTAACAAAATCGATAAACCCGGCGCTAATCCCGACCGCGTCAAACAGCAGCTGGCCGAAGTCGGCCTTGTTGTTGAAGACTGGGGCGGTGATACGGTCAGCGTGCCGGTTTCCGCCAAAGAGAAAAAGGGCATCTCCGAACTACTGGAAAACCTGATGGTTGTGGCAGAATTGGAAGACCTGAAAGCCGACCCGAACAAACCGGCCGAAGGCACCGTCATTGAAGCCGAGATGGACAGAACACGCGGCGCTCTTTTTACCGTATTGGTCAGTTCCGGCACATTGAAAGTCGGCGATACCATCGTCGTAGGACATGATTGGGGACGTGTCAAGGCAATGTTCAATGACACCGGCAAACGTGTCAAGAAAGCCACTCCGTCAACACCGGTTGAAGTACTCGGTCTGAGTAATGTTCCACAGGTGGGCGATGTGATGCAGGTTGTCGATGATGAAAAGGCCGCCGCCGCAATCATCGAGAAACGCCGCCAGGAAATAAGTGAAGAAGCGCAAATAGCTAAAACTGTTTCCCTTAGTAACGTTTTCGACCAGATCAGCAAGGGTAAGGTCAAGGAACTTGGCATCATTCTCAAGACCGATGTTCAGGGCAGTATCGAACCGATCAAGACATCGCTGGAGAAATTATCTTCGGACGAGATCAAAGTCCGGGTTGTCCACAGCTCTACCGGCAATGTCAATGAAAGCGATATCATGCTGGCTATTGCTTCGAAATTAGTCATTATCGGCTTTAATACCGGCGCCGAACCGGGCGCAAAAAGCACTGCGGAACGTGAAGGCGTCAGCCTCCGTTTCTACAATATCATCTACAACATGGTGGACGACGTCGCTAAAGCCCTCAAGGGTATGCTGACACCCACTTTTGTCGAAGTATTTGACGGACACGGTGACGTGCGGGCAGTATTCACCGCCGGTAAGACGGAAAAAGTCGCCGGAGTATACATGACCGAAGGTAAAGTCACCCGAAGCAGTTCCGTCAGGGTGCTGCGCGGGAAACTAAAGGTTTTCCAGGGCTCGATCAGCAGCCTGCGGCGTTTTAAAGACGATGTCAGAGAAGTTGCCACCGGTTTTGAGTGCGGTATAGGTGTAGACGGTTTTAATGAATTCCAAGTCGGGGATGTGCTGGAATTTTTCAGAAATGAAAAATCCGGCTAAAGAGCAGGCGAGATGACCTATCGCGTTGAGAGATTAAATAGCTTCCTCCGCCAGGAAATCAGCGACTTAGTACAACGGCACGTCAAAGACCCGAGACTCGGTAGTTTCGTTTCTATCACTGCAGTCGAAATTTCCAAAGATATGCGCTATGCCAAGATCTTTATCAGCCGTTACGGCACGGATATCGAGAAGAAAGAGACTATCCAGGCATTAGAATCCGCTTCCGGGTATATCCGCCATGAATTGGGCGAACGGATGAAGACCAGACGCATCCCCGAACTTAGCTTCAGGCTGGATAACACCATGGAAAAAGCAGATAAAGTCCTCAGGATTATCGACGAAATCGCTTCTGATGAGAGTATAAAACCCTAAAAGGCGCTGAATATGGATGGCATATTAAATATTAATAAACCGTCAGGAAAAACATCATACGCGGTCGTCGCTATGGTAAAACGGTTAACCGGCGAAAAGCGGGTCGGCCATGCCGGCACCCTGGATCCGCTGGCTACGGGTGTGCTGCCGGTGTGTCTGGGACAGGCCACACGCCTGGTGGAATACCTGATGGACACCACCAAGACCTACCGTGCCGAAATCGAACTCGGCGTCTCTACCGACAGCTATGACAGCGAAGGCGCCGTCATGCAGCGCGCCGACGTTTCCGGCGTTACCCGCGAACAGATCGAAACCGCTTTGAATTCCTTCCGCGGTGTCATCACACAGCTTCCGCCGATGTACAGCGCTGTGAAACATCAGGGAAAACCGCTCTACGAACTGGCCCGCGCCGGTATTGAGGTCGAGCGGAAGAGCCGCACCGCGAAAATTTTCTCACTGGAAATAAAAGATTGGCAAAATCCGTTACTGAACATCGTAGTCACCTGCGGCAAAGGAACCTATATCCGTTCGCTGGCCAATGACCTCGGACAGGCACTGGGTTGCGGCGCCACATTGAAAAATCTGGAACGTTCCCGCTGCGGTATCTTTGATATCAACGACGCAATCTCAACTGAACGTTTCACCGAAGCTTGCCAGAGTGGATATTGGGAGAGCCTGCTTTATCCGATGGACAGTATTTTAACCCGCTGGGAAACAGTGATCGTCAATGAAGCAAAAGCGCAATCCATCCGTAACGGCGCGCTCATCAGTTTCGCGGAAAATCCGG
>PMBW01000033.1 GCA_003153075.1 Dehalococcoidia bacterium
ATATTTCCAGACCACATATCATCATTACCGAATCCGGCGTGGGGTACAGATTGAAAGCTGAGTGAACGAAAATTTAATAATTACGATTTGTTGGATTTTGTATTTTATCTTGAATCTTGATTATTGAAACTTGTAACTTCCCCGCAGGGTCTTTTGGGGTGGCTGGAGGGGATTGAANNCCTTAACCACTGGGCTACAGCCACCACGCTTGCTACGTTACCTATTATAGCGGAAAAACGATGCCCCTACAATTTTAATGTTTAAAAAGCTATCCATTTTGGTTTCTTAATAGTCCATCACCCCATTTAATAAAACTTCAGGTATAATTTAACCCCTTAGTAACACTAATGAAACAAATTGGTGCCATAGTTAGATGTGGTGTAATAATCTCACAAATGGTGATAATATAGGAAATTAAGATGGGTATTGCAGAATCTAAGTTCGAAAATCCGCGGGAGATCTCTCCTCTTACTGCTGACGATGCCTATATAAAATTAAACAGCAGTAAAAAAGGGCTTACGACTGCTGAAGCGGCGGAAATTCGCAAGCGCGTGGGCACGAATTTTCTGCCCGAATTGCCCACTCCACCCGCGTGGAAAAAATTCCTCCTCCAATTTCGTGATCTGTTCGCAGTTCTCCTGCTTATTGCCGCCGGTATTTCACTCCTGGCCTATTTTCTGGGCAATCGGGATCTCTATTCCCTGAAAGTTTGTATCGCTATTCTTTGCGTCGTTTTGCTTAATGCCACTATCGGCTTTGTGCAGGGATATATGGCGGAGCATGCCACCACCATGCTCCAAAAACTGGTGCCGCATAATGCCCGCGTCCTGCGTGACGGCCAGGAATCAATCATTCCCACTACGGATCTGGTTCCCGGCGATATTATTCTGCTGGAGGAAGGCGATGATGTGCCGGCGGATGCCCGTCTGGTGCGCGCTTATGAATTATCCACCAGTGAAATCAGCCTTACGGGCGAAAGCACGCCGGTACGTAAAACTGCTGATCCTGTGGTTGAGACCAACCTCTCGGAGACGGAAATACCCAACCTGATGTTTATGAGCACCACCGTCGAACGCGGTTCCGGCGTCGGCATTGTTTACGGCACCGGCCTGAATACCCAATTTGGTAAGGTCTATCGCTTGAGCGCCGGGGTCAAAGAGCGGTTAAGTCCCCTGCAGCATGAGCTGGCTACGATGGCCAAAATGGTCTCCATCGCGGCGGTTGGTATCGGTATCGTAATGTTTGTCCTGGGTCATTTCCTGGGTCTCACATTAATTGAGAATCTGTTATTTGCCCTGGGGGTAATGGTTTGTCTGGTACCCGAAGGAATGCCGGCGACCTTGACTGTTTCCCTGGCATTTGGGGTTTCTTATATGGCTAAGGTAAAAGTTCTCATTAAAAAACTTTCTACCTTGGAGACCCTGGGCGCCACGACGGTTATTTGTACGGATAAAACCGGCACGTTAACCCGCGGTCAAATGACCATGGTGGCCATGTATGTCGGCGGTCGCCGGTTCCGGGTTACCGGCACCGGTTACATGCCCAAAGGGGACTTTGAAGATGCTGAGGGCCAGAAAATAGCCGTTTTAGACGAAGTGCAATTGGAAGCGGTAAAATGCGCCGCGCTTTGCACTACCGCACGTCTGGTTCCGCCGCAAGAAGCTGACGATGAATGGAAGGTCATCGGTGACCCCACCGAGGGAGCTTTATTGACCGCCGCTGCGAAAATCGGTCTCACCGCCGATGAATTGGCGAACAAATACCCCCGCTTTGCACTGCTGCCGTTTGATTCCGGACGTATGCGCATGTCATCTGTGCAAAAAGTGGGAGATAATTACATTGCCTATATCAAAGGCGCGCCCAATGCCGTTATCGAACGCTGCACCCGCATTCTGGAAAATGGTCAAGAACGGGCTTGGACTGCACAGGAACGTCAGATAGTCATCGAAGAAAATAATGCCATGGCAGAACGCAGCCTGCGCGTGCTGGCTCTGGCCCGGAGAATTCTGACACCGGAAATGGCCCAGCGCAAACAATCTGCTGAAATTGAAGAAGAACTTTGCTTCCTGGGGCTTGTCGGTCTGATGGACCCGCCCCGCGTCGATGTCATAGAGGCCGTTAAGGCCACCCGCACTGCCGGGGTGCGTGTCGTAATGATTACAGGGGATTACGGCCTCACGGCAGATGGTATAGCGCATGCCACGGGTATTTCACAAGCCCCACTGACCCGCATTATTACCGGTTATGACCTAGACAACATGGGTGAGGAGGAACTGAAAAAAGAACTGGCAGAGCACCGGGAAATCATTTTTGCCCGTGCTACGCCAGAACATAAATTGCGTGTAGTGACCGCTCTGGAATCTATGGGTGAAGTGGTGGCGGTAACCGGCGACGGCGTAAATGATGCCGTAGCCCTCAAACAGGCAGATATCGGCATCGCCATGGGCATGGCCGGAACAGATGTGGCGCGCGCCGCTTCTGAAATGGTGCTTCTCGATGATTCCTTCGCTTCCATCATCCGCGCCGTAAAATACGGGCGTTCGATTTATGACAATATCCGGCGGGTAGTTATTTATCTGTTCTCCCATAATATGGCGGAATTGATGCCGTATTTGTTTTGCACCATTGCCCGCGTTCCTTTGGTGCCGCTGAATGCTTTGCAGGTTCTTGCGATTGATCTTGGTTCGGACGTGCTGCCTGCTCTGGCGCTGGGCGGTGAAGAACCGGAAACAGATGTCATGGATCGTCCGCCGCGTCCCCGCAAATCACGTTTATTGAACAAGGAAACTATCCGCAGGATTTTATTCCTTGGTGGTATTCAGTCGGTTGGTGCGGTTGTCGCATT
>PMBW01000157.1 GCA_003153075.1 Dehalococcoidia bacterium
ATGAGCCTCAGCTCATCCTTCAACATAAACGTCGCGATTGAACTTAGTATTACACTGTGCTATTGTTTTGACCAAAAGGTGAGCACAAATAGTTATAGTATCACAGCAAATAGCGGCCTGTCAACAACCAGTCTCACCCGGTTTTAAAGCCCTATTTCAAGGGTAACACAACTCCGGCCGGATTGATACTAAAAACAAGTAAAAACTCAATAAATTCTAAATAATACTATGATTTTTCCGATTACGGTTGTGGTTTAGGCGTCTCTGCCAGCGTGATCTTAAGTGTTTGTTCTACAGCGCCGTGCCAGCAGACCATTTCTACGGTCTGCCCGACTTTCGCCTTATTAATAGTATCCACTAATCCCTGTGAATCTGTGATGGTTTCGCCGTTAAATTTGACGATAACATCATTTACCTGGAGCCCGGCCTTGGCGGCGGGGCTATCCGTGCCGATGGAAACAACCCGCACCCCTGAATTTACTTTTAATCCGTACCATCTGGCATAAGAATTATTGGTAATTGTTTCGGTGCTCACTCCCAGGAAAGGGCGTACAATATAACCAACATTGATCAAATCCTGGATAATGGGTGAAGCCTCATTGCTGCTGATGGCATACCCCACACCCTCCACACCGGTCTGGACCCGCTTGGCATTGGTGATGCCGATTACCTGGCCTGCCAGATTTAGCAGCGGACCGCCGCTGTTCCCGGGATTAATAGTTGCATCCGTTTCGATCAGGCCTTCAAATGTCTGGCCGCTTTCACCCTGCATGGAAACGTTTTTACGGCTGACAATTCCCTGCGTCACACGAACGCCTTCACCGAGAGAATTACCGATCGCTATTACCCAGTCGCCCTCTCTTAATTTTGATGAATCGCCGATTTTGACTGCCGCTAACCCGGTTGCGTCTACCTTCAAGACCGCTAAATCGGTCAGCGAATCGGTTCTGACCGTTTTCATATCTACCGGCAGACTGCTTCCGTCATCAAAGGTGATCATGATGCTGGTAGCGCCGTCCACCACGTGATTGTTTGTAACTATCAGCCCATCCGGGGAAATGATCCAGCCGGAACCGGCGCCGTCCTGCTCCTGTTGCATTGTTCTACCGAAGAAATCAGAAACTGTTACCATGGCCTTGACGTTGATAGCCACTACGGATGGTTTTACCTGTGCCACGACATCGGCGATACTGGGCAAAGGCTGCGCAATGCCGCTAACCGCGGTTATCTGTGTATGGGTGAGAGAAATTAACGGGGCGCTTCCCTGCATGGTCGATGTGGTTGTGTTTGTCCCGGTAATCAGCTGACATCCCGACGTCAGCGTCAGAGATGCCGCGAATAAAAATAAAATAACGGGTAAAAATAGACTTCTAATCCTCATCGGTATACCTCGAACTCATAATGTATTTAATATTATATACAAAAAACATGAACACAAGATGAACAATAGATAAAAACCTGGTTTTATATTAACAGCTTTCCACATATAAAAAAGAAGCAGGCCGGTTTTGCCCGGCCTGCTTGAATGCTGAATTACGGATTGCAGCAGCTATTTTAAATTGATTTGCGGTAACTTAGACTGAGCTTCTTTGATTTTCTCTTCCGGATATTCGTAGTTTTCCAGTTTTCCGGATAGGTAAGCATCATAAGCGCCCATATCAAAATGTCCGTGACCGCTGTGGCACAAGACAATTGTCTTGGATTTACCTTCTTCACGTGCCTTGAGGGCTTCATCAATAGTGACTTTGATGGCATGGTCGGTTTCCGGAGCGCTGATATAGCCTTCAGTCCGCGCGAACTTGATACCGGCCTCGAATGTCGCCAGTTGTGGTACTGCTACGGCTTCCAGAAAACCGAGTTTGACCAGGTGGCTGATTAGCGGCGACATACCGTGATAGCGTAAACCGCCGGCATGGATCGGAGCGGGGACGAAGTCGTGACCTAACGTGTACATAAAGGCGATCGGCGCCATTCCGGCCACATCGCCGTAGTCGTACGCCAGCATACCCTTGGTGATAGAAGGTGAACCGGTCGGTTCTACGCAGACAAGCCGCAGATTCTTTTTCTTCCCTTTGATCTTGTCCTGGACGAACGGCATCATCATACCGCCGGCATTTGAGCCGCCGCCGACACATGCCACAACAACATCGGGGTAATCACCGATTCTCTCCATCAGTTTTTTGGTCTCCAGCCCGATAACAGTTTGATGCAGAATCACATGATTTAACACGCTGCCCAGGGCGTAGCGGGTATCTTCATGCGCAAATGCATCTTCGCAGGCTTCGCTGATGGCAATGCCGAGACTGCCGGGATGATTAGGGTCTTCTGCCAGCATTTTCTGCCCGATCTGGGTATCAGGGCTGGGGCTAGGGACACATTTCGCTCCCCAGACTTCCATCAGATTACGGCGGTACGGTTTCTGCTGGTAACTGACTCTAACCATGTAAACCTTCAGTTCGATGCCGAAATACTGACAGGACATAGCAAGCGCGCTGCCCCACTGTCCGGCGCCTGTTTCGGTAGTGATCCGCTTAATGCCGGCTTTCTTGTTATAGTACGCCTGCGGAATTGCGGTATTGGGCTTGTGACTGCCAGCCGGGCTGCTGTCTTCAAACTTGTAATAGATCTTCGCCGGGGTATCCAGCGCTTTTTCCAGTTTATGCGCGCGGAACAGAGTCGTCGGTCTCCATAAGCGGTAGATTGACTGCACTTCTTCGGGAATATCAATCCAGCGTTCTTTGCTGAACTCCTGCTTGTTGATCTCATCACAAAACAGGGGCGGCGGTAATTGCGTCGGTTCCTTTGTTCCCGGATGCAGAATAGGCGGCAGGGGTTCCGGTAAATCAGCCTGTATGTTATACCAGGCTGTAGCCATATCTTTTTCATCGAGAACAAATTTTGTCTGGTTCTTGTCCATTTTATTTACTCCTTTATTTTTTATCCTTTATTTGGTTTATTAGCGCATTCTAATTTCTTGCTTCATGGCTCCGCCGTCGCCAGTATCTGGATACTTTAATCATTTTTACCCCTCCCCTGTTTAATCCACAGCATCCGCGAGGAAAATAAAAAAAGCCCTCCGCCTTGAAAGGGGCGAAGGGCTTTCGCTATACCACCCTAATTCGGTCAGTCAACCTGATATATTATATAGAAGACCAACCCTCATTTACAGGTACATATTATATATACCCTGGGACTGTAACGCTTCCCCTTGCGTCAAAACCTACTTTTCCAACCAAAGGACTTTCGGTTTGCGACTCCCAGGACCATTCGGTTTCTGCGC
>PMBW01000122.1 GCA_003153075.1 Dehalococcoidia bacterium
CTGACCAGTAACACCGAGCAGGATCTGCTGGAGTTCCGCCGTTTACTGGAGACTGAAGCAGTGCGCCTGGCTGCGGAAAAGCAGATTCAACCGGCGATTACCCGTCTGGAAGAAGCCGTCGCGCTGATGCGGCAGTCATTATTACAGGATAACCCGAAAACCGGGGTGGAAGCGGATGTGCTTTTCCACAANNGTGCGGATGAACCGGGCGCGCATCCTTAAAAATACCGCGCGGGCAGAAATCCTGTTAGAGCAGCACCGGCGCATCCTGGAAACGATCAAGCAGCGGGACAGCAAACTGGCCGTCGAGGCGATGGCGGGTCATTTACAATACGTGAAGGAATCGCTGGCGGCGGAGTGATAACCTAATGGCAGTGATCAGGATACCCTACGGCCGCGAATACCTGAAGTTGACCGTAAAGAAGGAGCAGCTCAAAGCCGTGCTGGAACCGGAAAAACGGTTGAGCGGGGCTGCGCAGTCTGAACAGGAGATCGTCAGGGGGGCTTTAGCCGCACCGATCGAATCCAAACAACTGGCCGATATCGCTGCCAAAGCCAAACATGTTCTGGTAATCACCAGCGACCACACCCGGCCGATGCCGAGCGCGATCACGCTGCCGCTTTACCTCGAGGAAATCAGGCGCAATAATCCTGATGTCAAGATCAAAATCCTCGTTGCGACCGGTTTTCACCGCCTGACCCGACCGGAGGAATTAACCGGTAGATTCGGGGCGGAGCTTTGCCGGAAAGAAGAGATCATCGTCCATGACTCCCGGGATAAAAAGCACCTTGTTTTTAAGGGCATACTGCCTTCGGGGGGCGAGTTATGGGTCAACGATCTGGTGGATTGGGCAGACCTAGTTGTGTCCGAGGGATTCATCGAACCGCACTTTTTTGCCGGTTTTTCCGGCGGGCGTAAGAGCGTTTTACCCGGCATTGCGGGAACGGAAACCGTGCTGGCTAATCATTGCGCCCGGTTTATCGCCGATGAGCACGCGCGGACCGGCAACCTCGAAAATAATCCTTTACATAAAGATATGTTATTTGCCGCGCAGAAAGTGGGGCTGGCGTTTATTCTGAACGTGGCGCTGGATGCCAACAAGAAAATAATCAACGCCTTTGCCGGTCATCCGGACGCGGCACACCGGCAGGGCTGCGCCTGGGTCAGCGGACGGGGAACCGTTAAACGCCGGATCGGAGATATTGTCATTACCTCGAACGGAGGCTATCCGCTCGATCAAAATATATATCAGTCGGTGAAGGGAATGACTTCAGCCGAAGCCTGCGTGCGTGAGGGCGGCGTGATCATTATGGTGGCGGCCTGCGAAGACGGCCACGGCGGCGAGGATTTTTACCGCTGGTTTACTGAAGCTAAAACTCCGCAGGAAGTGACGGCCAAGATCGCCAAAATCGCGCAAAAAGACACTCTACCGGACCAGTGGGAAGCGCAGATCCTGGCCCGTGTGTTGGCGAAATGCACCGTGATCATGGTGACGAACCGCTGCGACCCCGATATTGTCTGTGGGATGCAGATGCTGCAGGCCCCCGATATCGAGACAGCGTTAACGATGGCCGAGACCCGCGTTGGTGACAAATCGGAAATCGTAGTTATACCCGACGGCGTATCGGTGATAGTTACCGACTGAGTGTTAAGGCAGTCTTCGACCCGAAGAATATGCTGAATCCGGGGAAAGTGGTTTGAGAACTTGATACATTTACTCTGTCAAGTATTTCCATCTGCGACTTACAGCCACCTAACCCCTCACTGTAACTTAGGAGAGGGGGAAGACAGTGGGGTGTCTATCGTATTAGATCCCGAGCCATTAAAGCAATTGATATCAGAAATGCTTCGGCTAACTTTAATATTTATGTTACACTTTTAAAAAACATAACGAAGACATTCAGAAAAAAGTTTTTTCAATACACGCATCAACCATCCATTAAATTCAGTGCTGATACAAATGATCACGCAAATTATTCATATGGTAACCAGGATAACCCGTCATTAATTAATGCCAACAGCATTTTGGGCCTGGCGCCCGTCGGAATACTTTGTGCTCAGTAAAAAAATCATTAATATTTAATGCGGAATTGTGTTTGACAAGACAAAAAACTGGTGTTATACTAGCAACTAATTTATGTATATTCGATAGCGAATACTATTAAGAAAACCAGTTGGATGTGTTATCGAATTAAGGATTGTTGAGAAAGGGCGATTATCAATAGGCAATTAAAGGACTCAGGAGAAAGACCGTTTTCGATGATTACTTACTGTAAGGCTGGTCTTGCCAGGGGAATCCAGGGTACTGNNGGAGCCCTGGGGGTAATCGGGGTTAAGTGGTAAGGCCAGCCTTACAAACGATGATTTCAATAGCAAATCAATACATTAAAATTGAGATATTAGTAAATTCTCCAGATGTTTTCCAACGAATAAAGGGAGGAGACAATGAAAAAAGGAGCTATCTGGATTACACTAACGGTTCTCATAATGATACCTCTTATTCTGGTTTCTTGCACGACCTCGGCAACAACTTCAACAACGATCAAAACAACAAC
>PMBW01000139.1 GCA_003153075.1 Dehalococcoidia bacterium
TATCCGTCGCCGTTACTGTTCCACAATCGGGCAATTATTGCCACTTCACACTCCAAAGACCTGGCGCTGCCCGGCGAACGTATCGGCTATATTGCCATTCATCCCGAATGCCCGGAGAAACAGGAACTGATGGACGGCTTCATCTATTGCAACCGCACGCTGGGGTTCGTCAACGCCCCGGCCATGATGCAGCATATTGTCCGTTATCTGCAGGATGTCACCGTTTCCATTGCGGATTATCAGAAAAAGCGCGATTTCCTGTATGAGAATCTGGCGGATATGGGTTACTCCGTTATCAAGCCGCAGGGGGCATTCTATATGTTCCCGAAATCCCCGATTCCCGACGACGTAGCTTTTGTCCGCGCTTTACAGGAAGAAATGGTGCTGGCTGTGCCCGGCGTCGGCTTTGGTGGTCCCGGACATTTCCGCATCTCCTACTGCATAGATGACCGCACCCTCGCAGGCTCACTGGAAGGCTTCAAGAGAGCGGCGAAGAAATACAATTTAAAATAATCAATTTTCATTAACCAGGATTATATAAGGTGGGTGGAATCCAAGGAAACACCCACCTTTTTTATTAACATCCTTCAGATTGTGTTTGCGGGAATCCGCCTCGCTGCGGAACGAAAATCTCATGGAACTCCGACCTGTTGAATTCAGCGTAGCCACAAATCCAGTTATGCCCATCCGTACCTGTTTGTTTTTTATGTAAAACGAAATTATACTTATTGCAGCGTATATCTTTACTGTACGAAACATAAAAGGAGGCACAGAAATGACAGAAAACAATGTAAAAACCAGTACCGGTCTCGAACAAAACACAGCAGCAGTTTTGGCCTATGTCTTCTTGTTCGTAGGCGGGTTGGTATTCTTTCTGCTGGAAAAAGAAAACAAATATGTCCGTTTTCACGCAATGCAGTCAATTGTAGTATTCGGCGCCTACACCGTCGCAGCCATTATTCTGAGTGTGATACCGGTTATCGGCTGGATTTTCAGCGTACTCCTCGGTGCATTAGCCTTCATCCTCTGGATAGTTTGTATCGTAAAGGCCTCTCAGGGACAAATGTTTAAACTGCCTATCGCAGGAGATATCGCAGAGAAAAACAGTAAACCGGTGACCGAAAACAAACCCCCCGACACAACTCCTAAACCGTAGCCAACTAAAACAATTGGTATCAATACTTGACAGGTGGAGGGTTAAGACCATCCACCTGTTTTCCCTGACTTCGCCTCAATGATTGTATAAACACAAAACCGATATTGACGCTATGAACTCCACCTCAGTCAAAAACGGAGATCTACATCTGATCGCATGGCGCTTCCCAACCCTCATTGTCCTTTATGCTTCATGAGGTTATAATTAACGGCAGTAGGCACAAACCCGCAAACACAAGGAGATTACAATGGACAGTTTAGAAACAACATTCGGCAGCAAGCGCATCGCAATGCTGATTGACGGCGAAAATGCCCAGTCTTCGCTGATTGATAAAATTCTGGCGGAAACAGGCAAATACGGCCTGGTCACCATCCGTCGCATATACGGCGATTGGACGACCCCGCAGATGAAAAGCTGGAAGGACGTTTTGAATGAAAATGCTATTCAGCCGATCCAGCAATTTCGCTATACTATCGGGAAAAATTCTTCAGACAGCTCGCTGATTATTGACGCGATGGATATTCTCTATGAAGGCACCGTGCACGGCTTCTGCCTTGTTTCCAGTGACAGTGATTATACCCGTCTGGCCACACGTATTCGGGAAAAAGGCTTATTTGTAATGGGCATAGGGCGGAAAAACACTCCTCCGGCATTTGTCAGAGGCTGCGAAGTTTTTGTCTATACCGAAAACCTGATGCCAGAAAAACAGATTGTGAAATATGTCCCGCGTCACGCGGGAGTGCCCGCGGAAACACCCTCAGAGGTGCCGGTTTCCGGTAACGTGACCCCCGACCCGTTACCCTTACTGAAAAACGCCTTTGACATGGCCGCGCAGGAAGACGGCTGGGCATTTTTAGGAACATTGGGCGGACGCCTGCGCCAACTTGACCCCGGTTTTGATTCCCGCACCTACGGCTATAATCAACTTTCCCAACTGGTCAAGGCACAAAAAGACACCTTTGAAATCCGCGAGAATAAAAGCCGCAGTGGCCCGTCACTGGTTTATATCAGATTAAAAGAAGTGGTGAATGGGCCGTGAACCTAATTACTTTTTAATTACGGCGGACGGGTTTTCCTGGAAAGGATGGGTACGGAGCACCAGCGAATAGAGGAACTTGTAATTGTTGTGCAGGTGCTCAACATAGTCCAGCCACTCTAATACCAGACGGCCGTAGAGTCTTTCAATATCCCCCGCCAGGTGCATAAGATCGGCCTCCGGCAGATTCTCCACGGAAATACGCGATTCCAATTCTTCGTCGAGGTGAGTTACTGCCCATAGTAAATCCGTAAAATGGTCGTGTTCCAGCAGGCTGGGATTACCCAAAAGAGTCATAAGAAACTCGCGTTTCTTCGCGAAAAACACCTTTAATTCTGCCAGATTCATATTCTTGTAATCGATTTCAATCTTTAATTTGTCAGCATATGCGGAAGCTTCCTGAAACTCTTTTTTCCCCCAGGAATTTGCTAAATTGAGATGCTTTGCTATTTCAGCCTTATTATTGAAATTATCCAGCAGCCCGCGCAGCAGTTGATTACCGACATCATTAAAGAACGCGCCCAATACCATGTTCAGTTTTTGCAATTTGGCCTTGCGCTCATTCTGACCGATGATCCGCTCGATGATCAGCACCACAATGAAGATTTCCAGCGGCAAAAAGGCAAGGCTGCTCAATAGATAGAGAAACAGGGTGTGAAGGTCGT
>PMBW01000299.1 GCA_003153075.1 Dehalococcoidia bacterium
GTGGAAAAACCGGAATAACGTATTAATATTCAAGATTCAATAACCAACAATCAAGAAGGGGGATTAAACATCCCCCTATTATTTTTAATATCATCAACGAAAGAATTTCGTCATTCCGGCGCAGGTAGTAATCCATTCCGATAAACCACGACAACCCTTCACTTGTATTTCAGCCATAATTAACCGCATAATAATAAAATAAACCAAAAAAATATCGGGAGCGTATTATGAGACCAAATAAACTTAGAGAACTGCTTAAGGCAGGTAAACCGACACTTGGAATGCACTTGATCGATCCCTGGCCGGGCATGACTGAGGTAGTCGGTCATTCCGGCGGTTTTGATTACATTGAATATGTGGGTGAATATTCCCCTTTCAGCCTGGAAGTAATGGATAATATTTGCCGTTCTATTGAGCTTTTTCCCAATCTTGGCGGTATGATGAAGGTTGAAGAAAACGGCCGCGGTTTTATCACTCCCAGGGCAATCGACTCCGGTTTCCAGAGCGTCCTTTTCACCGATATCCGAACTGTAGATGATGTTAAAGACTGCATCCGCGCGGTCCGCTCGGAAAGGCCTGATGCAGGCGGAGTGCACGGTTACGGTATGCGCCGCAACGTGGGGTATGTGGTGGATGGGCCCGAAGCCTGGGCAAAGGCGATGGACGACATCGTGATCGCGATCATGATCGAGAAAACCGGCGCGATGGACAATCTGGAGAAAATCCTCTCCGTGCCGGGTGTGGATATGGTGCAGTTCGGCCCCAGCGATTATTCCATCAGCTACGATAAACCGGCAGCAGCCAGAACACCGGAGATCCAGGATATCCAGAAGAGAATGGTTGAAATGGCGCTGAAAAAAGGCGTCGCTCCCAGGGTAGAAGTAGCCTCTTTTGACATGGCTAAGCCGTGGGTTGATATGGGCGTCCGCCACTTCTGCATCGGTTGGGATATCACTATCATTTATGCCTGGTGCAATCAGAACAGTGAGGGGATGGGTAATCTGATTCCAGGACTGAAACGGCAAAAAACAGAATCCAAGGACGGCGGTTACGCTGGTATCAAGAAACCCTAACTAACGGGATACCGAGACTTTTAATAAATAGAGGAGCGAGGGCATTTGCCCTCGCTCCTCTATTTATTAATTTGATTACGCAGGAAGCTGATTGTTGAAGGTTGAAAGCTTCATCTATTTCTTTTTCTGGAACTTTCTTTTACCATCGTTTATTGTCAATCCTCTCGAGTTATTAGGTTCGTACCGAAATTCAACGGCCGTGCTGCTATTCACCTTCTTCTCCGCCTCAGGGTACCCCACCGCCCGCGCCAAAGCCATCACCATAAACTGGTTCAGGCTGACCTCTTCAATCATCGCTCTGTCTGATAAGAAACGGTGCAAAGTAGGCGGCATTCTCACTCGTATCTCTCCGCTGTAATTGTGGTCAACCGGTTCCGGTATCGGGCGCCCTTCTTCCAGATTGGATTTGATCCAGTCCAATTTCACTTCCTCGATGTCTTTCAGGGCTTCTTCGGGCGTGTTCCCGTGAATCATGCAAAATGATAATTCGGCTACTCTGGCTACCCAATAGGTTCCCTGGTCATTATATTTTTCCAGAATGATGGTGTACGGTAATCCAGCGTAATACTCCAAATCTTTAACAACTTTATTCATATTCATTCTCCTACAAGCGGTCTATCAGCTTTAAAAGAGCTCTAACGTAAGCAGGCTTCACCGGATTTTCTCTTTTGTAAGGCAATTTATAATCACCTATTACGGCTTTAAAATGACTTCCGCAGGTAGTCGTTCGACCGTATTGTTTGATCATGTTCTCGAAATCCTGCAATGAAACATTCGTTGGATTTGATCGTATCCTTTGTTCTCTTTTCTCCTGTTTGGTCATAGGCTGAATTTCCCTTATATGGTATCACCAGCGACACCACATGTCAATGCAACTGGTATCAAATCCTGCTTATCGTATCACATGAGAAAATAATATTCAAGATGTGTATAAGCGTAACATTCTTTAAAAATGCAAAACAAAAGAAGCGAGGGCTACTGCCCTCGCTCCGTTAAAAATCGTTTCTATATATTTAGTATTTATTTGATTATTGGTATTTGGACCTTGGTTATTTCCCGCTATGCTATCCCGTACTTCTTCTTCAAGAACGCTAACCCAGTCAATGGATAAATCGCGGCGATCAGGATATCGCCTTCGTCCTGGGTGAAATCCTTCACCAGTGCCCGCGCGGTCTCCATTTCCGGCGGCAATAAATCAGCCGGGCGGCATTCAATGGTCTTAGCTGCCTTGCGGTAGAACTTCAATACTATGGCCATCACTTCCGGGTCGATCGGCGCCGGCGGCTTGCCGTATAAACCGCAGCAATATTCCATCACCTGCTTGGAAATCAGCTTGTATCTCCCCACCAGGACATTCTGCACCGCCTGCGTGCCGACGATCTGGCTGGTGGGCGTTACCAGCGGCGGATACCCCAGGTCTTTTCTCACCCGCGGCATCTCTTCATATACTTCTTTAATTCTATGTAACGCGTTCGACATCTTCAGCTGCGAAACCAGGTTGGAAATCATGCCGCCCGGAATCTGGTGCACCAGCACCCCGGCATCGATAACCGATAGTGTGGTTTGATTCAAGAACTCTTTGTATTTCGGCGCGATCGACTCCAGGTAGTCGCCTACGTTTAAGATTTTCTTTAAGTCCAATCCGGTGTCTCTATCGGTCCCTTCCAATGCTACCAGCAGCGGTTCGATCGCTGGGTGGGAAGAACGCAGGGCAAACGGCGCTATGCAGGTATCAAGGATATCTACACCGGCTTCGACGGCTTTCAGACAGGACATCGAGGCCATCCCGCTGGAATAATGGGTGTGCAGTTGCAGCGGTACTTTCACCGCTTTTTTCAACGCCGAAACGAGTGTATACGCATCGTCCGGCGCGATCAGCCCAGCCATATCCTTGATTGCGATGCTGTCGGCGCCCATTTGCTCCAAAATTTTTGCTTTGTTGACATAATATTCAAGATTAAAGACAGGGCCGCCCATTTTACGCTCGGTTAACGAATAACTGATCGCTAATTGCGCGTGTTTTCCCGCCTTTTTGATCGCCTTAACGCTGGTTTCCATGTTGCGCTCGTCATTCAGCGCATCAAAAACCCGGAAGATATCGATTCCCACCTCGGCGGAGTGCTTGACGAACGCCTCTACAACATCGTCGGCGTAATGACGGTAACCAACCAGGTTCTGCCCGCGCAGCAACATCTGCAGCGGGGTATCCGGCATCAGCTTTTTCAGTATGCGGGGTCTTTCCCACGGGTCTTCATTTAAAAAGCGGGTGGCTACATCAAAGGTTGCGCCGCCCCACACTTCCATCGAATGGAAGCCGATTTTATTCATCTCCGGCGCAATCGGGATCATATCCTCGGTTTTCATCCGAGTGGCGAAGATGGACTGGTGCCCATCGCGGAACGTCACATCGGTAATTTTAACGGGATTCTTGCCAGTTGGATTCATCATGCGGCACTCCCTGAGACTGTCTTGTTGTTTGTTTAAACACGCCAGTCCGTTTTATTATTTTAAACAATTAAAAGAACGCTCTTCATTTAGTATAAGAAGTACAATGATTGAATGTCAAAGCAGATCGGGAGCAGTTCATTATGGTATTCACTGAAGAAAGACGTCTCTCTCCGTCTATACCAGTGAAAAGTAGTGACCCTATTTTGAATACTCGAACCGGCCTGAGACGGCCCTGCGGTCGTTAGTATACTCTATTCCTCAGAGGGCCGGAATCCACGGGAAAAAACCTGTCGCTTTGCATATTATTTTCCAGGCTGTCCGAAAACTTTTAGATTGTCGGGTCAAGCCCGACAATGACAAAAATAGATATAACATTCCAGTAAAAACGGAATCTAATATTCACGACTTATCATTCCTCGTAGGTTTAAAACCGGAGATACTTTGCGTTGCCATTCGAAGCAAATGTACGACCTGATCGCCATTGGTCCCAAATTTCAGAGAATTTCCATGTGGAAATGTGGGAAGAATCCATATAAATAATTCCAAACGGTTATTTTCAGACAACCCCGGATTAAGAAGGATTTATTTTCTTAAAACGATTTACGCAATTCCTGTTTAATTTTAGAATTGGTTTATGGTAACCTCTATTGCCACCGCCTGACAAACCACTCCTGCCGAGCTCCAACAGCAAATAACGGCGCTACTACCAGCCAGATCGTGATCGTCACCAGCATCGCCTGCCCGTAATTGATCTTCGGTAACCCGATCTGCGGCGCGAAAACGCCCCATAAAAGCATCAATATTAAAGAACTCACAAAGAATCCGGGAATCGCGCCTAAAATCCTGAAACAACCGAACTTAATATAACTCCTTTTGGGGAAAAACTAATTTCGAATAATTAAATTCTAACCAATTGTGGGGATAAAATCCAAATAGTGTACAGCTCTTAGCTTTTAGCTAGTGAGTGAGAGTGTCTTACGACTATGCGTACCCTTAAACGCATCGTAGGGAATGTCAGCTATCGTTATGTAGCAACCCGTTAACATGATGTATAATGAAGCCATTTAACGAGATTATTGCAATGGGATTAGATATGAATTATGTCTGGTTCTTTTTGGTTCTTTTCTTTTTCGTAGTTCTCTGGAGAAGGATCATCATACGTTTTGGCTTGTTAATCACCACATGGAAGAGGCTGCATTTTCCTGAGTTACTGGTAAAAGGGGAAGAAAAAATTGGGCGTACGTCCGTTCTAAGTGGAATATTTTCCTCTATTTTGGCAGCAGTTTATTGCATAGGAATTATCTGGATTTCCTTTTCACTCGCGCAATTCCCGTTAGCACTATCCATTTTAGTCAGTGCACTCGCAATTTTAACCTGGCTAATATTTATGGCGATATTATTCTGGCCTTTAGAAAAATTTACAATGGTAATTTCAAAATTACCAACTTTTTTAACTACATCGAAAAATAGTCTACATAATTGGGCATTTGTATACCTTGGCATTATTGTGGTAGGGTTGTTATTCCTGGGTTCAATTTTACTCGTAGTTTTATTAAGTAGCAGGTAACTCACGACTTATAGCTGTTAACTATTTGCTACTTCTTGTTTTGAAATTTAGGATTTATTTCGTATTTCGTATTCCGGATTTAGTATTTAACCAGGCCACTTCTGATGCGCAAAGAAATCAATGTCTATTCCGGCCCGCTCCGTTGCCTGATGCCACTGCGCCAGTGAAAGCCTCTCNNACCTCGCTCCACTCCAGGCTCTCATTTTTGACGCTAATGCCTTTAGCGGGCAGTTTGCTTTTCAACAGCGCCAGTCGATTTTGTAATATCTCCAGTTCCGCCATTCCTTCCCGCTGGAAAGGCGTGCCCGCCTTGGGCACAAACGGCGCGATCGTCAGCGTAACCCTGCTCCAAGACTGATGTTTATCAAAAATGTCTTTGCATTTTACGGCCAGCAGGGCGATCGCCTCGATATCCTCGTCGGTCTCTTCCGGCAGGCCGATCATGAAATACAGTTTCAGCTGTTTGATACCATGCGCCGCCACTTTTTCCACGGCTTTCAGAATGTCATTCTCATTGATCCGCTTACCAATTACATCCCGCAGCCGCTGCGAACCCGCTTCCGGAGCCAGCGCGACGGTGTTTGTACCGCCCTCGATCACTTCGCCCAATACGATCGGTGACAAAGGTTTGATCCTCAGTGAACTGACGGAAAGCTCTGCTCCCATGTCGTGCAGCTTACCCACCAGTTCCTCGATCTGCGGATGGTCGGTTACCGCCGGGCCCATTAGTCCTAACCGTTTGCGGTATTTCAGCCCGGTTTCCGCCTGGTCTAAAAGGCTGTCCACCGAACGGAAACGCTCGGGTTTATAGCAATTGCTGACCAGGCAAAAACGGCACCCCCAGTTGCAGCCGCGCTCCACTTCGATCAGGTACATATTGCCCAGTTCCGTGTCTCTGGTCAGCACAACGGAATGCACCGGGAATTTATCCAGGTCTTTCACCCATTGGCGTTCCGACGGTTTTATTGAAAAGCCCGGCACGTATACACCGGGCAATTCAGCTAACTTTTTCTTCAGCTCCGCGCGGTTTTCCGACGCTCCTTCCCTCATTAAAGGCAGCATTTCCGGCAGTATTGCTTCCGCCTCCCCGATGCAGGAACAGTCAAAAAATGGCGAAAGAGGCATCGGATTGGTGGTAATGCACGGCCCGCCGGCAATGATCAGCGGGTAAGTTTCGTCGCGGTCTTTGGCGTACAACGGAATCCCGCTCGCTTTCAGAAACGGCACAACGTTGAAATAGTCCAGTTCGTAGCTCAACGAAAAAGCCGCAACGGCAAAATCGGTCAGCGGGCGCTGTGATTCTATTGCCAGCGGCAGTACATCGGCGGGGTCTTTCGGTTCCCAGAAAACACGCTCGCAAACGGCATCGTTTCGTTCGTTAATAAAACGGTAGATCGCCTGAATGCCCAGGTTGGACATCCCGATCCGGTAGGAATTCGGGTAAATCAGCGCAATGGGAAGCTTCCCGCCCCAATCCTTGATGATGGTGCCCTGCTCGGCGTCGAGCCTTTTCCTGATTTCCTTCGCTGTTTGCCATGTCATAAGACTACACGGCTACACTCTGAGTCCGGGCGGCCTTGTTTCTCTGCCTTTGTTTTGCGGCGTATTTGTTAGCGCGTAACTAGGGTCGAGTTTTACTGCTTCCTGATAAGCCCTGGTGGATTCTTCATGCCTTCTGGCTTGATGATACGCCGTAGACAGGTTATACCAGGCTTTGGCGAATTNNGCGTAGCCCGGGTTGATTTCCGTCGCCTCGATGAATGCACGGTAGGCTTCCATCTGTTTTGCGGACTGAATCAATGCCATCCCTTTGTAAAACCATGCTTCGGCATCGTTCGGGTCGATTTTTATTGCTTCATCGAATATTCTGATCGCTTCGTCCTGCATCGCCAGGTCCATTAAAGCCACGCCTTTGCTATTCATGGCCTCGGTAAATTTAGAGTCAAGTTTGATCGCTTCATCGTAAGCGCGGATGGCGTCACCGTGTTTTCCCAGATCATCCAGCGAATTACCCTTGTTATTCCAGGCTTTCACGTAGGTAGGGTTGAGCTTGATTGCTTCCTCGTAGGCTTTCACTGCCTCTTCGTATCTGCCCAGGTTGTGCAATGCCACTCCCTTGTTATTCCAAACCTGCGCCGCGGTGGGATTCAACAGCAACGATTCATCGTAGACTTTGATCGCTTCTTCAAATTTCTCCCGCTTATGCAGTACAATTCCCTTGTTGTACCAGACATCCGGGTCCTTCGGATTCAGCTTGATCGCCTCGTCAAAAGCCGCAATCGCCTCATCCAGCAGATTCATATTGTTTAGCAGCACACCCTTGTTCAGCCAGGTTTCCCAGACGGTAGGGTTGGCTTTGATCGCCTCTTCATACGTCTTCAGCGCCTCTTCATACTTACCCAGCACAATCAGCGCATTCCCCTTGTTAGTCCACGCTTCCGCCAGACCGGGGTTGATCTTTAACGCCTCGTTATACGCTATAATGGCTTCTTCAAATTTATTGTTTTCAAAATATCCAACGCCTTTGTCAAACCACTCTTTCGCCGAAACTGTCTCTGCCATATCTCTGCCTCCCCCCGGAAAATTACGTGAAAATCATTCGCCTGTTTTGAAATTATTCAATAACAGCCTGCAAATGTCAAGAACTATTTGGAACGTATATGTCATTTGTGCCGTCTCCTGATTCCATAATAATCCCTAAATGTATCCTATATAAGTAGGTAAAACCGAAATGTAGAAAATATTTTATGTGAAAAAAGACGACCCTAAGGGCCTAAATATAATGACTGAGGTATTCGACTAGG
>PMBW01000184.1 GCA_003153075.1 Dehalococcoidia bacterium
AAACCGCACACAACGGAAACGCGGTTGGTTCTCCGGATTTGGCGCACATCCAATGGTATGGCAGGCGATTAGCGTCGTTTTGGTCATGGTCGTAATAGGCAGCGTATTTTGGGGCACCGGCGTTTTCAACCCCCACGGCAGGCAGCCTGTAACCACACCAGTTGTATCTGCGACAAAAACAACCACCACGACGCATTCGACTACTGCGACTGCGATTCTGCCAGGACATTTGCTGGCGATTGCCGGTACCGATAAAACTTCCTATCAAGCTGGAGATAACGTCAGGATCGAAGTGCAATTAATGAATATAAGCACTAGTACGATCAAACTGGAGAAATACCCACCGATCGTGAGCCTCATGCGGGCAGATACGCTGCAGCCGGTCTATACTTTTACGACAGAAAGTTACGAGAGGGTCTTAAATCCCCAGGACACAGTGAAGTTCGTTCTTTTATGGAACCAGCACGACGCTAAAGGGAACGCGGTCAGTCCGGGAGTTTATTACCTTGAGTTGGAAGACTTGAATAACCAGGGGCAGACGATCAAATTGAATTTAACCAATCCGGTGCGTTTCAATATCTTGCCAGGAACAACAAATACCGGAGCTGTCGAAAAGACAATTCTACTAAATACATCGCAAACCGCCAGCGGCATCACAATAACTTTACAACGAGTTATTTTAACAAATACTGGGGTAACAGTGCTTGCGTTCATTTCCCCTCCCGCCGGTTACTCGCCTCTCTCCGGAACTGATTACCGTGCCATCGCCAGCTATTACCTCGATGGCGGTTGGGTCAAAGACGCGGGTTTATCATCCGTGGAATATCTGGCCGACGGCATGAACCACACATGGGAAATAGCGGCGCCGGTTTCTGTGGAAGATAATGAAATGCTGTTTATTATCAGCTCTATCGGCAGCCAGCCGGGTAATTGGGAATTCCACATTCCGTTGAAATAAGAAAAATCATTTTGTAATACTATTTTCATTTTGCCGTATAAATAATAAAGGCAGTAAAAAACTAAGGTCTTGTTAAGCAGAGGAGAGCAAAATGAAGAAAATTTATCTGGCTATCATTATTCTAATAATTATATGCTCATTGGTTTTGAGCGGATGCTCAGCAAGCATGTCAACTGCTCGCACACAAACAACACATTATTCATATACTACCGCACAAACGACGTGGGCGACTACAAAAACCATGCCGAGATATTCGACAACGGTGACCTATACACAACCCGGCACTTATACTACCCCCGGGATCACTTCTACAGCTACAATCGGTTTAGCGACCGGTGGGGCTAAGGACATCGTCAATTTCCGCGCGAATATCCAGAATAACTATCTACCGCTGCCGACGGACGTTTCTTACGAGGGCCTGTTTTACGACTACTTTTTTGATACCGGCATACAGGAGCCCACCGATAAGTTGTACGCGCCGTCTTATAGCTACGCGGTCACGAGGGACCCGATATCGCATAATCCCGAATATTATCTTTCGGTGGGACTAAACTCCGGGATCAAGGAAAGCGATTTCCAGCGCAAAAAGCTGAACCTGGTAATCGTGCTGGACGTCTCCGGTTCGATGGGCACGGAATACGATCAATATTACTATGACTATACAGGGAAAAAGATCGACACTTACGCGGACGAAGGGATCAATCGTCCGACTAAAATGAGCAGCGCGGAATCTGCCGTGGGCTCCATTCTGGACCAATTGACCGCTGACGATCGGTTTGCGGTGGTGTTATTTAATAGCACTGCGACGCTGGCAAAACCGATGGGCGCGGTCAATAAAGTGAATATGAATGATATCAAGAGCCGGATCTTCGATATTACCGCCGGCGGCAGCACCAACCTGGATGCCGGGCTGGATATGGCAACCGGGCAATTCCGCAACTTTTATGAGATTAATAATTACGAATACGAGAACCGTATGATCGTCTTAACCGATGCCCAACCGAACACCGGTGATACGAGCCTTTCCAATTATTTCAATATTATTAAAAATAACGCCAACAGCCGCATTTACTGTACCTTCATCGGCATCGGATTGGATTTTGACAGTCAACTCGTTGATCAAATCACTCAAGTGAAAGGCGCGAACTATTATTCGGTGCATTCTCCAAAGGAATTCCGGCAGAGACTAGCGGACGAATTTGATTTCATGGTCACACCGCTGGTTTTCAACCTGAAACTCAATTTTGCGGCGAATGGATGGAGAATTGAGAAAGTATTTGGCAGTCCGGAAGCCAACCAGGCCACCGGGGAATTAATGAAAATTAATACGCTGTTTCCTTCCAAGAGCGAAGGCGGGGAAAACAAGGGCGGAATCGTGTTACTGAAGCTGCAAAAGACCTCGTCTCAACCCGATGAAAAGGTCTCTTTAACCGTGAGTTATGAAGACCGCAACGGGAAAAAGGATAGTAACGCGGCGGCAATATCGCTGGAAAGCACGCAGCCGGAGTATTTTGACAACGCGGGTATCAGAAAAGCCATTTTACTTACCAGATATGCATCGCTGCTGAAAAACTGGATGATCGATGAACGGCAGCACCTGCAATACAGTCAGACGTGGAACCCGATCGTACGGGAAGATACGGGTATTGTGATGCCCCCGGAGAACATCAGCCAGTGGGAACGCCAGTCAGCGCCGTTGCGTGTTTCCAACTCTTACAGCTTGCTATTCAAGAGCTTCGCACAATATTTCTCGAATGAGATGAAAGCCGTCGATGATAATACGCTCAATCAGGAGATGACGATATTGTACAGACTGAGTATGGCCAGGTAATGGGCACTGATCAAAACAAAGTGCGGTAAATCAGAAAAGCAAGGGGGGGACTGGTATCCCCTTCTTTTTGCTTGTTATACAGACTGTTGAAAAATAAATTTGCCCGTTAATAATTCCATGATTAGAGGATAAATCCCTTCTTCCCCACGTAAAATGGAGAAAAGTAACGGTATGATGGATTTTGAGTAGTTTTTCTGAAGTTTTCTAAGGCACTATAGTCTCTTCCGCAGAACAGCATCGCTCTAGCTTCCTTTTCTTGACATATTGTACGTCACCGTCATACAATAAAAAAGTCTGCAGTCACACAACTGTAATTGAGACCAAAAGGGGGTGAAGTGTGTGACCAATGTGGTAGCGGGTGGTAATGAGAGCTTTGAAAGCTTACTGCGCCGGTTTACCCGCAAAGTGCAACAGGATGGCATCCTGAGTGAAGTTCGCCATCGTGAGTACTTTGAGAAAAAGAGTATCAAGCGCAAGCGCAAAGCAGCCGCGAAACGGCGNNGGCGACAAGGTAAAACTTGGTACCGTGCGGATGGTGATTTCGGCGGCGAAAAATGTCGAAAGCGCAAAAAAGGCAAAACTGGTTTCCGCAGCCGCAAAAAAGGCCGGAATTACCGACCTGAATGAGTTTAAAATTACGGATGCAGAGATTGCCGAAATTGCCAAACAGGCCGAGCTGAACGACGCTGACATGCTGGCCGTCCTCGCCAAGGAAATTACGCAGCGCAGGGAAAGTATCGAGGCTTATAAAGCGGGGAACCGCCCCGACCTGGTAGCTGTGGAAGAAGCAGAATTAAACATTCTGTTGTCCTACGCACCCAAACAGCTCAGCCGTGAGGAAATTACCGCGGTGGCCAAACGGATCATTGCCGAAGTCGGCGCCCACGGCCCTGGTGACAAAGGCAAAGTAATGCCCAAAGTCATCGCTGAATTGAAAGGCAAGGCGGACGGCAAAGAAATTAATGCTGTCGTTACGGAACTTTTAGGCGCAATTCACTAGCTAAATATAGTGGTTTCATTTTGAGAAGGGGGCTTTCGCCCCCTTCTTTTTTCTATAAATCCAAAATACCAATTCCAAAATTAGTCCCCAGTATTTATAATTATTAAACTTAATACTGGCAACTCATATCTCTAAACTACCGAATTTGTTAGGTTCTTCTCTTTTCTGATAAGATAAATTTATTGGAAATGAAGCGGAATGAGGATTTTTCCATAGCGAATTTAATGGATAAATCACCAAGGAGAAAAAAGAATGGCACCCCAATATGATGTGATTATTATCGGCGGCGGTCCGGCAGGCATGGCCGCTGGAATTTACGCGGCGCGGGCAAAGCTGCGCACTTTGATCCTGGAAAAAGAAACGCCCGGCGGCGAATTAATGAATATCGAATGGATCGAAAACTACCCCGGTTTTACGGAAGGCGTGCTGGGTTCGGAATTAGGGTCCAATATGATGATGCAGTCCGCTAAGTTCGGCGCGGAATTACAGATGGCGGAAGTCGAAAAGATCATTCCCGGTAAAGATGAGAAAACCGTTAAAACCGCCCAGGGCGATTTCAACACTAAAGCAATAATCATCACCAGCGGCTCGCACTCACGCAAGATCGGCGTCCCCGGCGAGGCCGAATTAACTAATAAAGGCGTATTTTATTGTGCTACCTGCGACGGGGCAAAATTTGCCGGGAAAGAAGTAGCTGTGGCGGGAGGCGGCGATTCCGGCTTGACCGAAGCGCTCTTCCTCACCAGGTTAGCCTCCAAAGTAACGGTCATTGAACTGATGCCGCAGATGCTGGCGAACAAGACGCTGCAAGAAAAAGCTTTGACAAACCCCAAACTCGAAATCAGGGTGGCCACGAAAATTGAAGCCGTACGCGGCAGCAGCCATGTTGAATCCCTTGATCTTTCCGATGCGAAAACAGGACAGAAAAGCAGCCTGAAAGTTGAAGGGTTGCTGGTCAGGGTAGGAATGATCGCAAACACCGCCTTTTTGAAGAGCACAGTGGCCTTGAACCCGGGCGGGCAGGTGATCGTCAATGAACGGATGGAGACGAATGTTCCTGGCATTTTTGCGGCCGGCGATGTGCGGATCAATTCACCGATGCAGGTCGTAACCGCAGTATCCGACGGCGCCACCGCGGCGATGGGTTTACTGAAATATCTCGAAGCCGTTTAGTACTTGATTTTTTATGGATACTGGCGGGCTCGCTTGCCCGCAGCACCCGTTTTCCCCGAACCAATTAAGCATAAGAAAAGCGCTAGCGTGCTTTACGCACACTAGCGCTTCTGTTTCTTTGTAGTTGGATTGGTAAATTAAAATTCGATTTCTTTCAAATCGGGGCTGACAATCAGCTTCGGCTCAGTCACGGATTGCACGTCTTTTGCGGTCAAACCGGGCGCAACTTCTTTCAGGAGCAGGCCTTTAGTTGTCACTTCCATCACGGCTAAGTCTGTGAAGATCATATTGACTTTACCTGCAACAGTCGGCGGGAAAGTTAATTTCTTAACAATCTTGGGACTGCCATCAACAGCGACATGTTCCATCGCAAGGAAGAGTTTATCAGCTCCTGCGCAAAGGTCCATGGAACCGCCGATGTTCCCCACATCCAGTCCGCGCGAGGGATTCGCCCAACCGGCATAATCACCTTTGTCGTTAACCTGCAGTGCGCCCATGACGACTAAATTCATTCTGCCGCCGCGGATCATCGTGAATGATTCCAGAATATCAAAATAGATCGTCCCCGGGATTTCGATAACAGCCTGACAACTGGCATTGATACAGTCCTGATTGATCATTGCCTCGTCGGTAACCAGCGGGCCCGATTTGAGCATACCGATCTCAGCCTGCAGCATGATGTCGCGGCCTTCGATCCAGTTGCTGATCAGCGTAGGGATACCGATACCCAGGTTGACATAGTCACCGTCTTTGATTTCTTTACTTACTCTCAGGGCAATCATTTCTCTGGGGATGCCCGTTAATTTCACTTTTTCCATCTTTCTATATACTCCTAATCGATTCCTACTCGGACTTTGAGGCGCGGCACCTGGACAACCCGTTTCACATAAATACCAGGGGTGTGAATACAATCCGGGTCGATTTCGCCCGGTTGCACGATGTTTTCCGCCTCGGCGATTGTGACCTTCGCAGCTGAAGCCATGACCGGGTTAAAGTTTCTGGCAGTCTTGGAATAACGGATGTTCCCTTCTGTATCGGCGGTATGAGCATGAATAAAAGCAAAATCAGGTTTGAGGGCATATTCCAGAATATAAGTTCTGCCGTTAAAAACCCGTGTTTCCTTGGGTGTACGGTTAGCAACTATGCTGCTGACGACAGATTTTTCGACGATCGAACCGGTTCCAGTGGGGAGATACACAGCTGCCACACCGGCTGCTGCGGCGCGGTATCTTTCCGCTAATGTGCCCATCGGGACAACTTCCAACTCAATCTCACCGGCTCTGACTGCCTGTTCAAAAGGGTCCTGTCTCCCCTTGGAGGCAGACCGCGCCAAGCCGTATGAATCAATCAGTTTTTTTAATTGGCCGTTTTTAACCAGCGCCCTCAGTTCTTCGGTGGCACCGACCATCGGACCACAACCGCAAGCGAGGGTAAGATTCTTGACTTTTTTGTTGATCAAAGCCTGTAAAAGAATTCTAGGTACGCCGCAGGCAAAGAACCCGGCGACGGCAATCAGAGCGCCGTCATTGACATCGGCGATTGCCTCATCGATTTTCTGATAAACTTTATCCATTCTGCTTAAATATTCTCCTTCTTTGTATAAGCCTTGGCCTATTAATTACGTTATCATATTTTTACTGCATCATTCCACAACAGCTTCAGGTTAGCAGTAAATTGCCCATCCGGGTTTCCAGTTCCAGTCCCTGCTGCAGGGGTAAATCGAGGCCGTCCACGATTGCGCGTTTAGCGTATTGCAATGCTGCCCAATCATAGCTGCGAATCCTGTCCGCCAGTTTTTCAACAGTGGGTAACAGCTCTGCGCGTAGCACAACCCGGTTGACCATCTTGATTTTTTTTGCCTCATCCGCGGTGATCCACCTTCCGGATAAAAGCATTTCCATGGCGTAACCTCTACCGACGATACGCGGAATGGTCTGGCTCCCGCCGGCGGCAGGAATAATCCCAAGCCCCATTTCCGGCACGCCGAATTTAGCGTCTGTAGAAGCTACGCGGATATCGCAACACATCGCCATTTCGATACCGGAACCAAGGACATAGCCGTGTAAAGCAGCGATCATTGGCTTTTTAATTTGCAAGAATAATCCCCAGACATCGCGCTCGAATCTGACCTGACGGGCAGCAACAGGCGGCGGTGATGTCAAAAACTCCGAAAGGTCGGCGCCGGCGCAAAAAGCCTTTTCTCCGGCGGCTTTGAGGATAATTACCCCCACTTCCGGGTCATCTTTGGCAGCGGATAGAGCCTCAAAAAGTTCATCCCGCATTTTGATATTGTAGGCGTTTAAAAACTTAGGACGGTTAAGAGTAATGTAGCCCTTATCATCCTTCTTTTCGTAGAGAATTACTTCAAAATCACTCATTATAGAATTGTGAACCTACTGCCCTTTGAATTCGGGTGGCCGTTTCTGTTGAAAGGCTTTGATACCTTCGGTTCGGTCGCCGGTAGTATGCAACAAGAAATATAGGTCGGCTTCCAGACGCAAGCCTTGTTCCATTGTCAGATCCAGTCCTTTATTGATAGCTTCTTTAATATAACGCAGCGAAACGGGAGCTTTTCCCGCGATGGCCTTAGCCAGTGTTTCAACCTCGGCTGCCAGCGATTCCCCAGGCACGACCTTCGTCACCAGTCCGGTTTCCAAAGCATCTGCGGCGTCGAATGTTTCCGCAGTCAGGATAAATTCCAGCGCTTTACCTTTGCCGATGATGCGGGGCAACCTCTGCGTGCCACCGTCCGAAGGAATCAAACCGGATGCCACTTCCGGGAAGCCAAAACGCGCCTTCTGTGCCGCAATTCTGATATCGCAGGCCAGCGCCAATTCCAATCCCTCTCCCAAAGCATCGCCGTTGATCGCCGCGATTACCGGCTTTTCAATACCGGCGATACAGGCTGCCGCATTATACTTTTGTGAGAGTTCCGCATCACCGCGTATTTGCTTCTTGCCCGATCGGAATGATTTTTCCATTTCATTTCCGGCACAAAATGCGTCGCCCGCGCCGGTCAGAATCACCACGTATACATCATCGTCCTGATTTATCAGACGGCAGATCTCATCCATTTCCTGACTCATTTGCAGATTAATCAGATTATGGTCATCAGGACGGTTAAGCACAATCCTGGCGATGTGATTGTTTATCTGAACAAGAACTAAAGAATCAGGCATAATTCACCTTATTATAATCAGAGTTGGTTGGGTAGAGATTCCAGGATAATATTAGCTTAATAGTAACTCAACGCGGATACTGAAATCAAGGTAAAAACTGATTGCTTACCGCTGAATGCTATCCGTCACATCGCTTTCTGCAAAAGTTCAGAAACATATTGG
>PMBW01000322.1 GCA_003153075.1 Dehalococcoidia bacterium
CCCGCGCCAGCCGGAATCCCAGCGCCACAGGATACTGCTGCCTAAAATTCCCAGTATCACGCCGCAGATAGCAACAGCAGCGGCAAATCCCAGACTATTTAAGAACAATATTAACCTGCGTCCGACTGGTATTGCCAACTTCAGCCACTCTAAATTACCGGCTGATAAAGACGGAATGATTTGGGCGATCAAGGCCAGCAGCGGACCAAGTACGATCAAAACAAAAACAAGTAATCCAAGCCGCCGCAGAAACAGTTCCCATGACCAGCGAAACAACGGTTTATCTACGACGGGCAGAGCAGTTATTTTCATTATTACCTATCATTGGACTATTTTAAATATATTTCGGAGAGATCTTTTTGACTCTGCTGAAGTTGTGAGTAGACATCTACCAGACTGACNNAGGGTTGATCAGACAATTTGACCGGGTATCGACGGGGCGGAGGGGAATATGGCTCCAACCGGATGCAACCAACAAGTTAGCAACTTCATGGCTTAATAAAAAGTCAATAAAGGCTTTCGCTTCATCAGGGTGCGTTGAACCGGCAATCATGGCAACGGTGTTGGGAATGATCAATGTGCCCAGGTCGTTCTGCCCAAGAAAATCCATGGCAACCGGCGAACCTTCTTTGATTGCGCCGCAGGCATCATCCGTATCTACCAGTCCCATCATAATCTGGCCGCTGGAAACCAGGTTCCTGACGACGGAAATACCATCCACGACGCGAACCCCGCGGTTGTATAACTGCTGATAAAATGCCCGGCCTTTCTCCTGACCCAGAAGCGCATAAAGCGCCGCAGCTTCGGTGGCGGTGCTGCCGAATACGGGATAAGCAATGCCAATCTGTTTGCCCGGATATTTGCCGCTGACTAAATCGAACATTGAGACAGGATAATCCGCCGGCGCGACCAATCTAGTATTGACTAATAACACCCTGGCCCGGCCGGCAAATCCGGTCCAATAACCCTGCGGGTCGACGTATTGCGCGGGAATATCAGCGGCTTTCGGGGATCTATAACTCGCGAGAACACCATTTTCTTTCAATAATAGGGTTTGCACAAACTCACAGTTCCAGAAGACATCAGCCTGCGGACGGTTCTTTTCCGTGATGAGCCGGTTGACAATGCCGGTAGTTTTCGCAGCTTCGACATCGTAAACGGGCAGAACGCGGATGCCCGTTTCTTTCTCAAACAGTTTTAAAATCGGTTCTGAAAACACCTGATCAACGGATGTATATACAACAACCTTTTTGGTGTTATCCGGCTGGCAGCCGGTGAGCAAGGTGGTACCGGCCAGGCCAATGCTGATCAAAATAAAAATAATCCTGCCAATATAAACACTGCAATGCACACAAAACTCCCAGTGCAATAATGAAATAAATCACCGGCACTAAAAATGGACAGGAATATCGTATAAGCCAAAGTAACTGCTATTTCTTGATATAGAGGCCGTTCTTATCTTTAAACTTGCCCGTTAATATCAAGATAAGATCAATAAAAAGCCACAGGCTTAACGCTGAAAGAACAAATATTCCTACACCAATAAAATAAGTAGCCATGCCTGCTATAAACAGTAATAACATAAGAATGCCGGTACCAATTTTCCCCATGTAATACCGGTGAGCTCCTGCCCAGCCTAAAAAGAACCACAATAAACCGGCTGTAGTCCTGGATTTGGGAGAAATGACTGCTTCAGCAGGCGGGAACTGAGGCGCGGCAAACGGGGATGGAGGCGGCTGCTGGTATACCGGCTGCGGCGGCGGAGCATATTGAGGCTGAGGCGGGGGTGCGTATTGAGGTGGCGGTGGTGGGGCATATTGCTGCTGAGGCGGCGGCGAATATTGAGGAGCCGCTGCATTTACGATCGGTTTGCCGCAATTATCACAGAATTTGGCGTTATCCGGATTTTGTTTACCACAGTTGCTACAAAACATGACATCCTCCGTATATTGATTTTATGACTAAAATATAATGATAGAATTGATGATAATCGTAAAACGGTATAAATGTCAATATGTTTAGAGGCGAATTGTTTTAGTAATTTGGTATCATATGACAGAGAAAATTATATGACATAATGCATAATAAAGCAGGTACCTTGAGTATATTATAAGGTACCTGCAAAATGGTATCAGTTATAATGAGCACACCAAAGTCAGCCAGAACTATAAGATGCTAATCGCACCATTCCTTAATGATCTCTTTAGAACTGTGCACCAGGCAAAGACGGGGTAAAAACTTCAAAGCCTGCTCGTGGGTGACTTTATCCGGTGAAGAAACGCAGTCCGAGACGATGACCGGGTAAAACCCACGAATGGAGGCATCCCGCGCACTGTGTTCAATGCCGTACTCGGTCGCAATGCCGGTAAAGAGAATGGTCTGGATACCAGGGAAATGCATCATGTTTTCAAAGTTGGTGCCAAAAAAGATGTTAGAGGAGGGCTTGGGGAGAATCATATCGCCGGCGATTGGAGCAATGGCTTCATTAATTTCGGCTTCCGGTGTGCCGGGTTTCATATAGGACGGCAGTTTAGACGGATCGTCGACCTTGAAACGTTTTAAATTCTGATAAAGTCCCCAGGACGATTGGTTTGACACAGGTAGCGGCGTGATTTTGGTATAAATTGTCGGGATTTTTTGCTTGCGGGCGGCTGCAAGGATTGTTTTCATGTTTGTGAGAAACTCTTCGCGGTTAAAAATGTTACCGACAAGGCTGTTCTGGCAGTCCCAGACAACCAATGCAGTGTGCGATGGATTAACCATTTCATTTAAATTTTCAAAGATAGTTAAATTACCGAACTTTTTCATAAATTCCCCCTTTTGTTTTTCACAGATTATGAGAATAAAACCATTATACACTTTTCATTAAACACCAGTTAACCGCGAAAGCCATAAATTATATGACTGACGAGATAATCATGTAATGGTATAAGCCGGATGGAGCAATCGATTGTACTTTGAAACCGGCGGATTCAATTAGTTGTCCGGCCTTTTTCTCGTCAAACCGGATGTGCAGCGGCGGTCCGAAATTCATTTGCTCTTTTTTCCAGTCCAGATCGACCAACCTACCCGATTCCTTGAGCATGACACGGGCATTGGTCAATACCCTTAACGGGTTTTCAAAATCGTGCAGGGCGATGCCGAAAAAAACGATGTCGGCGCACGATCCGCACAATACAAGTTCCTCGGCTTTACCTGTATTAATAATAACGTTGTTTAATCCTTCGTCAGATAGTTTTCCCTGCAACCTATCGATGTTGGCAGGGTTAACATCCAGCGCGAAAATTCTACCCTGGTTCCCGACGACCTTTGCGGCAGGAATTGTAAAAAACCCCTGCCCGCAGCCGATATCCATAAACGTCATACCTTCCTGTAATCCAGCCGCAGTTAAAATCCTTTCAGGGTTTTGCCATTTCCTGCGTTCGATGTCGTCGAATAACATAGTCTATGATACCTCACAATTTACCGGATAGCAGATATCTGAAATAACCGTGATTATTGTAACCTCAACGATGCGAAAACAACGGTTCCCAGCGGCCTGTGTCGGGGTCTTTCGAGAATTCCTTTTTCACGGCTGCCCAAGCGACTTTGCGCGCAACAGCTTCAACGCCAATATTGCCGCGCCTTTTCAGCGGGTCCTGATATTCAATCCAGGCATTATTGTAGGCAGCGAGAAATATTTCCTGTGCATGGGCCGGCAGCAATCTACGAAGGCCGGGTGGTAGATCACCGATATTATCATAAGGCATATTTCCGCCTCCATATGTAAATAATTGATGATTAATTTTAACTCTATCAGGTAAGGTGTGTATTAGTTATAAAAATAAAGCGAAACATATTACGAAACAATTAAATTTCAATTTTTGTCTAAGGCTAACGCCGCTGAAGTGTCATAAGAATGTTATTTATTTCCCCAAGACTTTATAACTTCTTAATATTCAATTAAATACAATGTATTTGATACTTCACAAGCGAAGGAGAACCTGAAAATGAACAAACAATTGAATATTTTAGGATTCGCGGGCAGCCTCCGTAAGGATTCGTATAACCGGGCTTTATTACGCACCGCAGTGGAACTGTTACCGAAAGAAGCCAGTATTGAAATATTTGACCTGAACGGGATACCTGTTTTTAACCAGGAATTGGAAGCTGCAATGCCGGACAGAGTAAAAGAGTTCAAACAGAAGATCAAAGCAGCCGACGCGATCCTGATCGTAACTCCGGAATACAATTATTCAATGCCGGGAGTATTAAAGAATGCAATAGACTGGGCTTCAAGGCCGACGGGTGATAACTCATTTGATAATAAACCAGCGGCAATCATGAGCGCATCGACAGGTATTTTAGGGGAGCCCGCGCCCAGTACCATTTACGGCAGACGTGTGTTTTTCTCAATATGAATCCGGTCAATAAACCGGAAATATTCGTTACACTGGCAGCNNGTTCAGATCTACGACGCTAAAGCAAATCAGGTCATAATTGTGGATAAAATCGAAAAACCCGATGACGAATGGAAAAAATTGTTAGGTAAAAAACAATATGAAATCACCACCAGGAAAGGCACGGAGGCACCGGGAAGCGCTACTTTTGCGGGAGTACATGAAGCAGGTATTTTCAAGTGTGTCCGGTGCGGCACCGATCTCTTTCGCATTTCGACAAAATTTGAATCGGGAACCGGCTGGCCAAGCTTTTATGAACCTGTTTCGAGTTTAAACGTGGTAGAACAACCAGACAGGAGTCTGGGGATGGCACGGACCGAAGTACTTTGCGCACGCTGCGGTTCTCACCTCGGACACGTTTTTGATGACGGCCCCAGACCAACGGGGAAACGATTTTGTATGAATGGATTTGCACTCAAGTTCGTTGCGCAGAATGAAATATAAGAACAGTTATAATGAAATACCCGGTT
>PMBW01000341.1 GCA_003153075.1 Dehalococcoidia bacterium
CCCAATATGGCCGGCAAATCGACCTATTTAAAACAGGTGGCTATTATCGTTTTACTGGCGCAAATCGGAAGTTTTGTGCCAGTGGACGAGGCGACTATCGGACTCGTCGACCGGATATTTACACGCATCGGCGCGCGGGAAGACTTGGCTAGCGGACAATCGACGTTTATGGTCGAGATGGTGGAAATGGCCAATATCCTGAATAATGCCACGCCGCGCTCATTACTGATACTGGACGAAATTGGACGCGGCACCAGTACCTACGACGGTTTATCGATTGCCCGGGCGGTTGCGGAATATATCCATAACAATCCGCGCCTTGGCGCCAAGACGCTCTTTGCCACCCATTATCATGAAATGGTGGCATTGGCTGATTATCTGCCGCGCGTGAAAAACTATAACGTTGCCGTTAAAGAAGAAAAGGGCGAGGTGATTTTTCTGCGCAAGATTGTGCCCGGCGGTGTCGATAAAAGCTACGGCATCCATGTCGGTAAATTGGCCGGTTTGCCGAAATCCGTCGTGCACCGCGCCCAGGAGATTCTGGACGAACTGGAAGGCGACGGCAAAACTGTTAAACCCGCGGCTAAAACGCTTCCGCAGCCGTTAGTACAAATGACGCTTTTCGCCGAGAGATCGCCTGTGTTGACCGAACTGGAAAAACTGGAGATCGATTCGCTAACGCCATTGGAAGCGCTCACAAAACTCTACGAATTACAGAAAAAGTCGAAACAATAATCGAGCTAGCGGGCGACAAAATAACCTGCGGTAAGATTTCTCGTTATATATAGAAAAGAAAACCGGAAAATGACGACAACTGATTTGCATCCCATGTTGCCAGTGAAGAATAGCAGCTTATTCGATTGGATAAAGCGGAATTTACCTTTCTTTATTTTTGGCCTGGTTTTATTTATCGCCGCTTATGTACGTTTTTGGGCGTCATCGATCTCCACCGGTCCGGATGTGGAGCAGTTTTTTGCCTTTGCCCAGGTCTTCCAGATGCACGGCCTGGATTTTTACCGTTACTCGGACGCCCAACTTGATCTCTTTCCGATGAAAGGCTGGGGCTTTTTCTATCCGCCGATCTGGATCCTGTTATTGGCGCTGTCGCTTTTTCTGGTTCCGTCCAGTGCGCTTGGCGGACAGATGGTTGAATCTATCTGGCGGGTGGCCTTGAAAGCCCCCATTATCACCGCCGACCTGGCAATCGGTGTGTTATTATTCTGGGCTGTCCCCGGTTCAAAATGGAAGAAATTGCTTTTCGCCAGCCTGTGGTTACTGCATCCAACTGCCTGGTTTGAATCCGGTGTTTTCGGCCAGTTCGATGCCATCGCGGCCGCTTTTTTGCTCGGCAGCATCATCTTGCTGATAAAAAACAGGAATATGCTGGCCTTTCTCCTGGCTGGTCTTGCTCTCATGACCAAACAGCACACCATGGCCGCTGTCGCGATGATGATTGTCGTTTGCGCCCGGACGATGAAGTTCAGCCGTCTGGTAAAAAATTGCCTGGTTATGGGCGGAGGGATTGCCGTCATATCCCTTCCGTTTCTGGTCACCGGCAATTTCTTTGCCTATGTGCGGGCAATTGTCGCCCCCGGGTCTTCTCCGGGTTACCAGGACCCGTTGTGTTTCTCTTTCAGCGGTTTGGGGGCTTTTCTATCCTGGCTGCACGATATCTTCGGGTGGGACACTACCATGTGGATTACGCTGATGCTACCTTTGCTGGTGATTGTGCTGATCATTACCGGCATCTTTTGTTATAAAAAGAGGATCACCCCGCTGCAGGCTATGCTCGCCGGTTTTCTGGTTTTTGTCGGCCTCTATTACCGCATCAATTATCAATACCTGATCATCTATATCCCGCTAGCTTTGCTGGTTGCCGCGACCACAAAGTATAAATTCGAAAGGGTCTTTACGTTAGTGATCGCGATGCTGCCGGCGGTTTGGCTGTGGATTACCAATATTCCCTGGTGGTTCAATGATCTTCCTCCCGGGTATGACTGGGTCAAACCGATGCTCGACCACTTGGGGATGCCGGAACGTTACCTGCCGGACTGGACTTATGTTGTCCTAGCGGGACTTATCATGTGCACCTCGCTGGCCTATGTTGTGCTCGTTTTCACCAAATGGCAGCAGCCGAACGAAGAAAGTTCTGAGTTGCCTGTAATTAGTTCTGAGCAATGAGTTACGAGTTTTAAGCCGAAGAGATGGAGCTTTGTGTTCTCTTCAACCTTGTGTGGAATCAAAGAATGGTGCAGATCTAAACAGGCAAGCTCACGAAAAATACTATAACAATGGGATTACCTGAAGTTTGCCTCATTTTACATAGACTCATAACTCACCACTTGTAACTCATAACTGATAGCTGACCCCCGATTGCTGAAAACCATCCCGCTATTATATAATTTATGCTGAACACCCGAACACTTGTTTTACTTTTCATTTTTGTTTAAAATTTAATTATTAGTATTTTGAATTTGTTTCGTATTTCGAGATTCGGACCTTCGGGGATTTATTACAATGGATTTTCAATTAGTCTCTGATTTCCAGATGACCGGCGACCAGCCGCAAGCAGTCGATAAACTGATGGATGGTTTACAAAAAGGTTTTCCTAAACAGACACTGCTGGGAGTAACCGGCAGCGGTAAAACCTTTACGATGGCAAATGTCGTCACCCGCGTGCAGAGGCCGACCCTTGTCATGTGCCACAACAAAACTCTGGCCGCCCAGCTTTACGCGGAATTCAAAGAGTTTTTCCCCAATAATGCCGTCGAATACTTTGTCTCTTACTACGATTATTATCAGCCGGAAGCCTATGTCCCGCAGAAGGATCTGTATATCGAAAAAGACGCGGATATCAACGAGGAAATTGATAAACTGCGCCATGCTGCCACCCGCGCCCTGTTTGAAAGAAGGGATACGCTCATTGTGGCCTCTGTTTCCTGTATCTACGGCTTGGGTTCGCCGGAAGAATACCAGAGCTTTGTTTTAAGCTTGGAAAAGGGTAAGAGCTACAACCGCCAGCGCATTTTGCATCAGCTGGTGGACATGCAATATGAGCGTAACGATATGGATTTCAGTCGCGGTAAATTCCGCATTCGCGGTGACACGTTGGAAGTGCTGCCGGCGTACGAAGATATGGCGCTCAGAATTGAATTATTCGGGGACGAGGTCGAACGGATTGTGCAAATCGACCCGCTCACCGGCGAGTTATTGACCGAATTGAATAACATCGATATTTACCCCGCCAAGCATTTTGTCACTTCCCACGATAGGTTGCAGCGCGCAATTAAAAGCATCGAGCAGGAACTGCAGGAACGCATCGTGGAGTTAAAATCGCAGGACAAATTATTGGAAGCCGCGCGCATCGAGCAGCGCACCAATTACGATCTGGAAATGCTGCAGGAGACCGGTTACTGCAACGGTGTGGAAAACTACTCCCGCCATCTCGCTGAGCGTCCCGCGGGCAGTTCCCCCTGGACGTTGATGGATTATTTCCCTAAAGATTATCTGCTTTTGATCGACGAATCGCACATGACCTTGCCGCAGATCCGCGGCATGTACCACGGCGACCTTGCCCGCAAGCAGACACTGGTTGATTTCGGCTTCCGCCTGCCTTCGGCCAAGGATAACCGCCCACTTAATTATGATGAGTTTGAGCAGCGTGTCAATCAGGTGATTTATGTTTCCGCCACACCCTCGCCGTACGAATACAGCCAGAGTAAGCAGGTGGCCGAGCAGTTAGTGCGTCCCACCGGCCTGCTGGAGCCCACCATTGAGATCAAACCGACCAAAGGACAGATCGACGATCTATTGGAGCAGGTCAAAGCCCGTGTGGCCAAAGGTGAGCGCAGCCTGGTCACTACCCTGACCAAACGCATGGCCGAAGAACTCGCGGATTATCTGCTGGAACTGGATATCAAAACCCATTATTTGCATTCGGAAGTCGATACCCTGGAGCGCGTCGAAATCCTGCGCGACCTGCGTCTGGGTGTTTACGATGTGGTCGTGGGCATCAACTTATTACGTGAAGGCCTCGACCTGCCGGAAGTCAGTCTGGTCACGATTCTGGACGCCGACAAAGAAGGCTTCCTGCGTTCGGAAGGCGCTTTGATCCAAACGATGGGACGCGCCGCCCGCCATGTCGACGGTAAAGTTATCATGTACGCCGATACGATTACCCGCTCGATGCAGGCCGCCATCAACGAAACCCAGCGCCGCCGGAAAATTCAGGAAGATTATAATAAAGAACACGGCATTACCCCGCAGGGCATCCGGAAAGCCATCCGGGATATCACGGAGCGTGTCGCAGCCGTGGCTGAGACTAAGACGCCCTACGTTACCACCCCGGCGACGAAAGAAGGTGTTGCCCGTCTGGTGAAAGAGCTGGAAGCGCAGATGAAGATTGCTGCCAAAGCCCTCGATTTTGAGAAAGCGGCGCTTATCCGCGACCGGATTTTTGAATTACGGCAAGACCTCGATCCGATTGATATAAAACCGAGGAAGAAATATGGCCGACGCTGATTTTGAAACCCGCCAGGAGCGCCGCGAACGCAAGCTACGCAAGAAAAAGGCCCGTATCGCTCAGTCCGGTAAAAGCCTCGTGAAAATCTACACCGACGCTGTCCTCAAACGTGCCAAAGGAAAATGACACTGTGGCACAGGCGTCCCTGCCTGCGCGTTTTCTATAAGGCCTATTGTTATTGCGATGTTACCCAGTACCAGAAGTAATCTCAGGGTGGGGATGATGGCATCTGCTGCTGGCGGAGCCGTGTCTTCGGACATCTTCACTGGTTTTCCCTCGTACGCGGGAATCCATCTAATTGTAGCGATTTAGAAATATCCTTGCAGTTACATGATTTAAAGTCATAACCAAGCTCCATTCCGTGCTGCGACACGGAATCCAGTCACCCCAATCCCCGCGTTTACTTATATTAATATTTCAAAAAGTAGTATAGTATTGTCATATTGGTAATAACTAAAGCAGGTGCGAGTGATGAATGTAGGAAAAGAACTGACATTCAGAACAATTCAAAGCGGTGAAGAAACTAAAGTCTGTCAACTGGTGATGGAGAGTTTTCATGAGTTTGTTGCCCCTGATTACAGCGCAGGGGGTAACAGCGAATTTTCGAAATACGTTAAGCCGCAATCGATACCACAGAGATTAACCAATAATCATTTCATTCTCGTTGCTCTGGACAAAGAAATATTTACGGGCATGATTGAAGTACGGAATTACAATCACATCAGTCTATTATTCGTGAAAAAGGAATATCACCATCAGGGCATTGCTAAGAAACTGTTGCAAATAGCGATTGATAAGTGCCGGAAATGCAATCCTGATCTGGCATTGATAGATGTAGATTCATCACCGTTTGCCGTCACGATTTATGAAAAAATGGGGTTTTTGAAAGTAGATACTGAACAAGTGAAAACCGGGATCAGGTTTACACCAATGATGAAAAGGCTCGTTTGAAACCGTGATGTTAAGAGAATATAGCACATTATCAATCGAGATAAAGGCTGAATGAAAATGGTTAAGTTGATATGTAAAAAGGTATTGTTTTATTCATCAGGTGATGAAGACATTTTCTTTGAATGGATTTCTAAAATCAAATCAATAAAGAAATTTGAAGGTGTTGGAGATGAACTTCACCTTTATTTACGTTCTTCAAGAATTTCAGACAAAGGTTTAAGAGAATTGTCAGCGTTGTTTCACCGATATAGCATTGATACAAAGCAACTGCAGCAATTTATCAATGAAAAAAATAGTCTATGGTATCAGGATGAACCTGGATCGCATCATAACGTCTATCCAAATTAACCCTCTCTACTTCCCCTCTTCCGGTGTGTCTTCGTCATCATCATGCGGATCATGTTGCATTGGTATTATCGGTGGCTGCACTGACGGCGGGCCTTCCTTGTTTTCCTTCGCCATTTCCTCGTCCAGCAGCTCCTTCAATCGCGCTGCCCGCGGGTAGCCGATCTGTAACCGTCGCTGCAGGAACGATGTCGATATCTGCCCATCGTGCTCATCCGCTATTTTCCGGGCCTCTTCCAGCAGTGCGTCTTTCGGCTGCTGATGGGTGCCGGGCACATTACTGGCAGGCATCGCTTCGATCTTCAACGGCGCCACTTCCTGTACCTGCTGGCTGCTCCAGAAGAACACCAGTCTTTCGATTTCCGCGTCGGCGACATAGCAACCCTGNNGAAGTCACCGCAAAGCTGAGACGGGTGGGGAAGTTGGCCTTGATCAAACCGGTTACCACGTCCACGGAAGGGCGCTGGGTAGCTACAACCAAATGAATACCGATGGCGCGTGCCAGTTGCGCCAGGCGGCACAGGATATGCTCCACTTCATCAAACCCGGCCATCATCAGATCAGCCAGTTCGTCGATAACCAGCACAATGTACGGCATTTTATCCTTGCCCGTCCTTGTCTTGTTGTAGCCCTCGATATTGCGCACGCCTACCTTTGCCAGTTCCTGGTAACGGTTGTCCATTTCCTGGTTCAGCCAGCGCAGCGCCTCGATTGCTTTCTCTGCCGTGACAATGACCGGTATTGCCAGCTGCGGGATGCTGTTGTAAGGTGTTAATTCTACCCGCTTCGGGTCGATCATGATAAAGCGCAGATCATCGGGTGTATTTTGCATCAGCAGGCAGGCGATAATTGCGTTCAAACAGACGGTCTTACCGCTGCCCGTCGCGCCCGCGATCAGCAGGTGCGGCATTTTCGCCAGATCGGCCACCCCGGCTTCACCCCCGGCGCCTTTACCTAACGCGATGGTCATCTTGGTCTTGGCCGCCAGTTTCTGGTAAACCGGGGTCTCGATCACACCGCGCAGGCTGACTGCGCTGGATATCGTATTCGGCACCTCGATGCCGATGATCGCTTTCCCCGGCACCGGCGCTTCGATACGGATCGTCGGGGCCGCTAAAGCGAGTGCCAGATCGTTCCCCAGCGAAGTGATTCTGTCCACCTTCACTCTCGTGCGTGAAACCTCTTCGGTGCGCGTAGTGACATTGCCATCCTTATCCTTTTCTCTGACTTCTCTGGTCTTAATATCCCAGCCCGGCTCTACGCCGAATTGCGTCACTGTTGGGCCTGCATTGATCTGCACGACCTTGCCTGTTACGCCGTAACTCTTAAGGGCTTCTTCGATTTTCTTGGCCCGCTGTGTATTATCGGATTGCCCGATCTCTTTTTCAATAATATTATCCAGGATTTCGATCGGCGGCAGCCGCCAGCCGTCGATTTCTTTCGCTCCCGCTGATTGACCGTATTTCTTCCAGACATCCTGCGCGATCTGCCGCAGGCCTTTTTGCGCCGGTACGGTCGCAGCTTCTTTTTCCTTTCCGGCCGCCGCGGGTACTTTCTTTTCTTTAGCCGCCGCCGTTGCTGCTGCCGCTTCGGCTTCCGCGGCCGTGTCTGCCGGCACAACCGCCGCTTTTTCCTGTGTGGTCGCTTTTTTCGCATTCATCGGTTTCATCACCGCTTTTAATTGTTGTCTGGCAATCGCCGCGCGTACTGTGCGTACAATCCATTTCCCCGCCGCCAGTATCAACCGCGGAGCGATCAGACAAACACTGACAAATAACAGACCGAAGATTCGCATTACACCCGCAAAATCATGGTCGCCGATAATGCCCAGACCGAATGTGCCGCCCGGGTTGGGGTCGCTCTGGCTGGAAAATGCCAGTATCCCCCAGGCTGCGAATAAAAGCGCAAGCGCGCCTAACCATCTGTTCCAGTTCCGCCACAAAGAGGAAATGATTCCCCGCCACAACAGGAAGATTAATGTCAGCAAAGCCATTCCGACAAATATTGTTCCCCAGCCGAAAATTTCTTTCACCGTGTCAAAAACCGCGGTGTACCAGTCGCTGATCACAACATGGCCGAAATATAGGGCAAGGCCGATCAATACTAAAACAGAGGTCCAGAACAACCAGTCCCAGCGTGATCTCCCTTTACTCTTTCCACCCGCGGCTCTTGCTTTTTTCACCATTTGTTTGCCTTCCTGTCCCTACACCTTCACCATAAACGGCAGAATCATCGGGCGGCGTTTGGTCTGCTCGTAATAGAATCTGTATAATGTGTCTCTTACTTTGGCGTTGACGAAGCTCCATTCAGCCGGACGCGCCCCTGCGTGGTCAAGTACCTGTACCACCATGTCGCGGCTTTTATCCAGCATCTCCGTGTATCCTTGCGGGTCGACGAAACCGCGTGAAACGATATCCGGCCGTCCGACCAGTTTACCGGTTTGGCGATCTATCGCGATGATTACCACTACAATGCCGTCGCGCGACAGCATCTGGCGGTCGCGCAGTACCACCGTGCCGATATCGCCCACACTCAGTCCGTCCACGTAAACATTGCTGGAGTTGATCCGCCCGGTGATCTTGGCATTATTCTGGTCCAATTCCAGCACGTCGCCGTCTTCCATCACAAAAATGTTTTCTTTGGGGATACCGACCGATTGCGCCAGTTTGGAATGGATGCTCAGGTGGCGGTATTCACCGTGCACCGGCATGAAAAACTTCGGCTTCACGATGTTCATTAATAATTTCAGCTCTTCCTGGCTGGCGTGTCCGTGTACATGCACCTGGGTGATAGTATTGTACAATACTTGCGCGCCCTGTTTGAACAAATTATCGATCGTCCGTGCCACCACAGCTTCATTACCCGGTATCGGGGTTGCGGAAATTGCCACGGTGTCGCCGGGAATAATATGTAATTGTTTATGGTCGCGGTTAGCGATGCGCACCAGTGCGGAAGTTGGTTCTCCCTGCGTGCCGGTGGTGACAAAAACGATGCGGTTATGCGGTAAACTCTTCAATTCGTCAATTTGCGCCAGGATGTGACCGGGGGCTTTGAGGTAGCCTAGATCGATCGCCATCTTTACGATTTCAGTCATGTTACGCCCGATGACGCAAACACGCCGGTCGTATTTCGCCGCAGCATCAATTACCTGTTGTATGCGCGAAATCAATGATGAGAATGTGGCAATAATTACCCTTCCGGGAGCTTCGGACATGATCCTGTCCAGGGATTCTCCTACCACTCTCTCCGAGGGTGTATAACCGGGCAATTCGGCGTAAGTGGAATCGGATAGTAATAGTAAAACACCCTGACTGCCGACCTGTGCTAGTCTGGATAGGTCCGTCGGCTTGCCGCTGACCGGTGTATAGTCCAGTTTAAAATCGCCGGTATGCACAATGACTCCGACCGGCGTCGTGATAATGAAACCTACCGCGTCCGGTATACTGTGGCAAACCGGAAAAAACTCTACTTTGAATTTGCCCAGCGTGATCTTGCCGCCGGGCAGCACGATGCGCAGATCGGCATGTGCCAGCGCCTTATGTTCCTTCAATTTGACGGAAATCAAACCGTTGGTCAGTTTTGTGGAGTAAACCGGTACATTTAACTGCGGTAGCAGATAGGCCATCGCGCCGATGTGGTCTTCGTGCCCGTGGGTGACGATGATACCCTTGATTTTTTCTTTTTTATCCATTAAATAGGAGATATCGGGGATCACCAGGTCGACCCCCAGCATTTCTTCTTCGGGGAACATCAGGCCGACATCGATGATAATGATGTCGTCTTCATATTCCATCACCATCATGTTTTTGCCGATTTCGCTTAATCCGCCGATGGGTATTATTTTCAATTTTGATTTTGCCATTAATTTAATCCTGCGCGGTATTATTTATTATTTTCTGTTCGTTGCCAGTCGTAACCAACGATTGTGCCGTCGACTGCCGAGACCTGCACTTTAAATGGCTGCTCGATGCTCTTGCTGATCATCCCGCCGCCGATCGTCGCTATTCCGGCCACGTCATAAATCAGGATATTTTCGATCGAACCCAGTTTAACTTTATCCACAGCCAGTTTTTTCAGGTTCTTGAATTGATCCTCTAAAAACCTTTCTGCTGCCATTTGCGCCTGGTCGAGGGAGATGATATCTTTTTCCGGCATGGTGCCTCCTGGGCAAGGAACGATGTTAAAACAGGCTCAATTGCTGTGGCCCCGGCTCCGCTTTCGGTTCGGCTGCAGCTTTTACTGCAACGTTGGTCTTCGGTAGCGCAGTCTCAATTTTTATTTTAGCTGTTTTTGCCTGAGCCAGCAGCGGCGGCAGTTTCAGCATATCTTCTTTCAGGGTTTGGCGCAGGTTTCCCTGGTGCAATGCGGCGGCCGGATGGTACATCGCGAAGTACATAATGCCGTCGCGGGTCTGCGCTGTGCCGTGTATCTTGCTGATCGTTTTCCCCGGGAAAAATTTGGCCATCGAGTACCGTCCCAGGGTCACAATGATTTTCGGGGAAATTAATTCGATCTGTTTATCCAGCCAGTGCTGGCAGTTGGCGATTTCAGTTGGGAGCGGGTCGCGGTTGCCCGGCGGACGGCACTTGATCACGTTGGCGATGTAGACCTGCGGCCGTTTCAGTTTGATGGAAGCCAGCAGCTCATCGAGGAATTGTCCTGCCGCCCCGATGAATGGACGGCCCTGCTGGTCTTCGTTCCAGCCGGGGGCCTCGCCGATGAACATGATCTCCGCATTCTCAGCTCCCTCACCGGGAACAGACATCGTTCGGGTTTTGGCAATCTCGCACTGTCGGCAGAGGGCAATGTCTTTATTCAGGTCAGTCAGCGCTGACATCTAATTTTAACAACCTGTATTTCAAATTCGTTTTCGGCTTTCGATTATGATACCACGGCAGTCCATTCCAGTCAATGATGACGGGGGTACCGGAATTGTAGCATAATACTTGGATCGACTATCCATAACACAGACCATGTGTATAGTCTATTAATTTGAGGCATAGGTTAGGTATTTTCAAGCAAGAGATGGGCTTTGTGATGTTATTGACATCGGAAAAGCATGTGTTGTAGTGAGTTATTTAGGCGTATTCTGCCTTTTGGAGATATTTTATAGCTGAAAGCTCTATTTAACATAACAATACTAATCCTTGACTGACAAAGCATCATCTGATA
>PMBW01000144.1 GCA_003153075.1 Dehalococcoidia bacterium
GAAAGTGATAATAGCGATGCTGTGGCCCAGAAGTGCGATATGTGTATTGACAGATTGGAATCGGGAGAGATGCCGATCTGCGTGCTGGCCTGTTCGGCGCGGGCGCTGGATTTCGGGATGTTGAGTGAGATGCAAAGCCGCTACGGCAACAGCCGCGACCTGGAAGATTTACCAGACAGTAAAACTACCCGACCCGCGGTTGTATTTAAGGCGCACCCGATCATCAAACCGCAAATCATCCCTTATAATGCAGAAAGAGCGCTGGAACTGATGGCCCGGCGAGACCCGCTGCCGCCCGTATTCAATTCAATCACCGACGTGACAGAAATACCGGAAGGCACGGTAGGCCGCGACAAACTGGTGATCAAGCATAAGTCAGCGGAAGAACTCATGCGCCATACCCGGTGTGATGAAGGATAGCGTTTACAGGTCTCATCCCGATATTGTTCAATAATCAATCCATTGGTTATTCGTAATGATAAGTGATATAATATTCGTCATCGAATATAAAAATGTGTTTTTATCATTTCGCGGGATTCGCGATTTTAATCCGGTTTTTTCATTTTTCCTTTGTTAAATAGTTTAAAAGCTGTTGACTAAAACATGAAATTAAAAATGGATTATAAGTGGGTAGTTTTATCTGTTACTACTGTCGGTATATTTATGGCCAGTCTGGACATGAGTATCGTCGTGATAGGACTGCCCACCGTCTTACAGGATCTGCACGCCAGTATTGTACATGGGATATGGATTATTACCGGCTACCGGTTGATGATGACCATCCTGGCGGTCTTGCTGGGACGGATGGCAGATTTATACGGCCGTGTCAGACTCTTTAACCTGGGGTTTGCGATCTTCACCGTTGGTTCGCTGCTATGTGCGCTATCCAAAACCGGTGAGCAGCTGGTCGTTTTCCGTTTTCTGCAGGGCTCCGGCGCGGCGTTACTCTCCGTCAATAGTGCGGCGATTATTACCGATGCTTTCCCCAAAAAAGAGCTGGGGATGGGATTGGGCACCAACATGATGGCGGCGAACCTGGGGGCGATCGCCGGCTATACGCTGAGCGGCGTCATGATCACCTATTTCGGCTGGCAATCGATGTTCTTGATCAATGTCCCGATCGGTATTTTCGGGACGGTGTGGGGTTATCTGCGGCTGAAAGAGATCGGGACCAAACCCCTCGGGCAAAAATTTGACTATACCGGAGCTGCTCTTTACTGCATCGGCCTGTCGACTATCCTGCTTGCCATGACATTGGGAGATCCCGTTTCAACACGAAATTTGTTAATTTTTGCTGCCGGCGTAGCAGTTTTTATCGCAGTCATCTTTGTCGAATTAAGACAGAAGTATCCGACACTTGACCTGACGCTGTTCAAGATCAGAATGTTCGCCGCCGGGAATGTGACCAGCTTTTTAAACGGGCTTGCTTTCAGTTGCGGTCCGTTTCTGCGGTCGTTGTATCTACAACTGATACTCGGTTACAGCGCGTTAAAAGCGGGCGTTTTACTGATCCCGATGGAAATCGTTCTGCTGGTTTTATCCCCGATAACCGGCAGGCTGGCGGACAGATACGGCAGCCGGTTATTAAGTTCGGCCGGTTTAGTCTTGAATGCTTCAGCTTTATTCTGGTTTTCTACGCTCAGTGCTAAATCATCTTACGGCGCTGTTTTGATCAGTTTGCTGCTCTTCGGTTTGGGAACGGCGTTGTTCGCCGCGCCAAATGTCAGTTCGGTCATGGGTTCTGTCCCGGCGGAGAAACGCGGCGTGGCGAACGGCATCAGGATAACACTGAACCAAACGGCCAACGTCTTCAGCGTGCCATTTTCCTTGCTCTTGATGACGCTGGTGATGCCGTATGATAAGCTTTCCATGATCGTCAGTAATTCCCAACTGGTGAGTTCCAATGAATTGCCGACATTCTTGCATGCCATCAACCAGGCATGTTTTATTCTAGGTGTAATTACCTTACTGGCGCTCATCCCATCTTTACTCAGAAGCCCGGGGGAAAACAAAAAAGCGGTAATTCCCAAGAGTTAACGCGAAAATCCGGCTGCTGCTTCCAGCGAATGTCCAAAAAGACCGATTCGTGCCCAATTAAACATTGTTTTTTTGATATATTGACAATAGCTGATAACAATGTTATCCTAGTCATTAAATTATAATATTCGTTATCGAATATGATATATTTCCTGTGACGGATTCAAAATCGTTAAGAATTAGTCAAAATACAACCGGAATAAATTGATTGCAAGCGGTAAGGCCGGTCGTGTCGAGGGAAACCAGGGTACTGAGAGTTTGTGGTAGAGCTCGAAGCTAAGTTGGTAGAAGTCCCTTCCCGTGATCGGAGCCCTGGGAGTAATCGGGGTTAGCGGCACGGCTGGCCTTACTGGTAATCAATTTGATTGAAAATCATTTCTCGCTTGAGTTATATACAATTCCTTATTATACTATCTGCGCGGAAATAAATGTATTCGGGAGGGTAAAATGAAAAGAAACATGTTCCTGATTATTTTGGCTTGTGTAATGGCGGGATCGATGGTTTTAGCATCCTGCAACAGCGCCACGACCACTCCGTCGACGAGCTCCACTACTTCTACAACCAAAATTACTTCCACTACCCAGACCGTATCCACGACTGTCACATCGACTAAAGTGACCACCACCTCGACACCAGCGGCGACCGGTAAGTGGTGGGATAAATTCGGTCAACCAAAATACGGCGGTGAAATGGTTCTGCGTTCCAACGTGGATGTCCAGAATTTTGACCCGTATTTGGTCGGCGGGAATGCAACTCTTATGGCCGGATGGCTGGAAAGAATGTACGGAGACGATTGGACACTGGACCCGTCAATTTTTTCTTATAACATTGATTTTCGTCCCAACGATTATGTGAAAGGGGTTGTTGCNNNNCGCTGGCAGGATATCCCGCCCGTAAGCGGCCGTGAGTTTACTGCTGACGACGTGGTATATCAGTATAACCGGATGGAAGGCTTGGGCGGCGGTTTTACTAAACCCAGCCCGAATGAGGTCGGCGGTCCTTTGGCAACTGACCTGATATCGGTAACCGCAACCGATAAGTATACCGCGGTTTTCAAGTGGCGGAAGCCCAACCCTGAATATATTTTGGAGTCTATCCAGGCGATCGGCTCCGGTTCATGCCTGATAGCACACGAAGCGGTAGAGAAATGGGGAGATGTCAATGATTGGCACCGTGCCATCGGGACCGGGCCGTTTATCCTTTCGGATTTTGTTCCCGGAAGTTCAGCTACCTTCACTAAAAATAAAAACTACTGGGGATATGATGAACGCTACCCGCAGAACAAACTGCCCTATGTAGACACAATGAAGGTACTGATAATTCCGGATAATGCTACCGCCTTGGCCGGAATGCGCACCGGTAAGATTGATTTTGTGGACGGCATTCCGCTTTCCCAGGCTAATGCCATGAAAAAATCAAATCCGGAAATCCTGCAATTAACATTACCCGGCGCATCTGCCGAAACTTTGGAACCAAGAATTGACAAAACTCCTTTCACCGATATCAGGGTGCGTAAAGCAATACAAATGGCAATTGACCTGCCCACGATCGCAAGCAGCTTTTACGGCGGCACTGTCTCGCCAAACCCGGTTCCTTTAACTTCTCCTTACCTTAAAGGTTGGGGGTGGCCGTATGAACAATGGCCGCAGGATCTCAAGGACGAGTACGCCTACAACCCGACGGCAGCTAAGAAATTGCTGGCTGATGCCGGCTATCCCAGCGGGTTTAAGACCAATGTCATTGCCGATTCGAAAGGGGATATGGATCTGTTACAGGTAGCCAAATCCTATCTAATGGCAGTTGGCATTGATATGTCCATAACGACGATGGATGCCGCTTCATGGCTTACCTATGTCCGGACACAAAAGAAGCACGACCAGATGGTTAACCGTAACGGCGGTAATACACTGGGGCTTTCCTATGAACCGCTGAGGCAGCTGCAGCGCCTTACCACTAACTATACGAGTAACTACATTATTCTCAGCGACGCGACAATTGACGGTAACTACGCGAAAGCCCTGGCCGCGACCAATGTCGAAACGGTCAAGCAATTACTGCGCGATGATAACGAGTACGTGGCGCGGCAGCATTTCGTCATCTCGCTGCTTATCCCGATCAACTTTAATCTCTATCAGCCCTGGCTGAAGGGCTATAGCGGTCAGGCCCGGTCGATCTCCGGACAATATACGCCTTTCTTCCTCGGTTTTTACGGGGCGCGGTTCTGGGTAGACGCGACCATGAAACAGAGCATGGGGCATTAATCACTGGAAATAGAATAATTTACGTATTCGAAGCGGGTTCCCCAAAAGGCCCGCTTCGATTCGCTTAACAGCAAAAATGCATATCTATTCTGGTCGCAATACAGGATTTCAAAGTACACCCGAAAATACGGGGAAATATTAGACAGGCAGGAGATCATACGATGGCAAAGATTGTACTGATTGGAGCAGGCAGTAACAAATTCGCAAAGGACCTCATCACTGATATTTTAATTTACCCCGAGCTCAGGGATATTACTTTCGTGCTGGTTGATATCGATCAAGAACGGCTGGACCTCACGACGGCTTTCGCTAAGAGAATAGTGAAACAGAACGGGTATAAAACACGTATCGAGTCGACTACCGACCATCGCGAAGCTTTGCCGGGAGCGGACTACGTTCTCACGACGATCCGCGCCGGAGGTTGGAAGCCGTTTCTGGCGAATAGAAAGGCCGGGCTTAAGTACGGCATCGAAGCTTCCGCGGATGCAGTGGGAACCGGCGGCGTTTTCAGCGCCTTAAGGCAAATCCCGGCAATACTGGAAATTTGCCACGATATGGAAAAACTCTGTCCAAACGCTTTGTTACTAAACTATTCAAACCCGATGGCGATGATCTGCTGGGCGGTCAATGCCTATACAAATGTTAAAAGCGTTGGATTATGCCCGAATCCATACAGCCACGCCCTCAGGCTGGCGGAATATGCCGGCGCGCCGATTGAGGAAGTGACCTGGTGGGCGGCAGGTGTCAACCATTTCTCCTGGTACCTGGATTTCAGATGGAAAGGCGAAGACCTTTACCCCAGGCTGCGGGAGATATTTAAAGACCCTAAAAACTTAATGAAAAAAAATGAAATGGCCCACGGAGAAGGCTCAGACCTCATGGAAGTGGAAATGCTGAAGTATTTTGGCTATTTTACCAGCGCCGGCCAGCACCTTTCAATGTTTATGCCGTATTTCCGCAGACTTCCCGTTTTGGTCGAAAAGTATAACCTCGATGATTTTAGTCTGGTCTGGCCGCCGGCGCCCAAAAGAATCACCGATGACATGGCCGAGATCAGCCAGCAGCTTCGCTCCGGGTACACCTTCCCCCTGAACAAACAATACCGCTGGAGTAAACATGCTGTTGACGTTATCCACTCTATGGAAACCGGCACACTTCGCCGGATTGATGGTAATGTGAAAAACAACGGACTGATAACCAATTTACTGGACGGCTGTTGTGTAGAGGTGCCGTGCTTTGTCGATGAAGCCGGTGTGCATCCCTGCTATGTCGGTAATTTGCCGCCCCAGTGCGCTACTATGATCCAGTCTAATATTGGCGAGCAGGAACTGGCGGTCAGGGGTATTGTCGAGAAGGATAAATCGAAGATCATGCAGGCGCTGCTGGTCGACCCGTTAACCAGTTCCGTTTTGACCCTGGATGAAATGGCCGCGATGGTGAATGAAATGTTCCAGGTAGACAAACCGTTTATGAAAGGTTTTAAATAGGGTACAGCATTATCCTTTTCGTGCGGATTAGTTAATGCAGTCAGTTTGAGGTAAGGAGGAAAATGATATGCAAACAAGAAAATTAGGCGCCACTAATCTTAACCTCACAACGGTCGGCATTGGCACCTGGCCGATGTCCGGCGCAGGCCGAACCGGCTGGGGGCCGCAGGACGATAATGAATCCATTGCCGCGATCCACCGTGGCCTGGAACTGGGTATCAACTGGATCGACACCGCTCCTAATTACGGACTGGGGCACGCCGAGGAAGTGGTTGGTAAAGCACTGAAAGGCCTTTCAAAAAAGCCGATTATTTCCACCAAATGTCTTTTCATGTGGAAACCGGACGGCAAAGTTTACATGCGTCTGGACCGCGAACGGGTGCGTATCCAGTGCGAAAACAGCATGAAGAGAATGGGCATTGATTTCATCGATATGTTCATGATCCACTGGCCTAATCCGATCGAATATGTGGAAGAAGCCTGGGAGACTCTCGCCGAATTAAAAAAAGAAGGCAAAGTGGGTGTTATCGGCGTCTCTAATTTTACCATCGAACAGATGGAAATGATCAAGCCAATCCATCCAATCGGCTTCCTGGAACCGCCTTATAGTATGCTTGAACGCAAGGTTGAAGACGGATTACTGGATTATTGCCGGAAGAATGATATCGGTGTCGTGGTGTACAGCCCGCTGCAGCAGGGATTGCTGACGGGGAAAATAAAAACCGTCGATAACTTTGCGGAAAATGACGTCCGCCGCCGCAGCGCGTTTTTTAAAGAACCTTCATTCAGCGCCAATGTTAAACTGGCCGAAGAACTCGCTCCCATTGCCGCAAAATACGGACGGAGCCCGGCACAATTAGCCGTGGCCTGGATTTTGAGACGGTCCGAAGTCACCTCCGCCATCACCGGCCCGCGTAAGGCTGCGGAGATCGAAGACAATATCAAAGGCGGCGATTGGAAACTCAGTCCGGAAGACATCGCTGCTGTAGAAAAGCTGCTGGTGAAAAGACAAGAAACGCTGGCCGCGCTGCCAAAGTAGGTGAGGGAGTCAGGCCAAACTTTGATTAGTTGCGATGTGGATTACTAATCGACCATTTTCCCTGATGCTTATAATTTCCTCCACGCCTTGGATGAAAAAAGAGGGAGTGAAATTTCACTCCCTCTTTGTCTGACTTGATTACGGTAATAGCCGGTTTATTCCGGAATTTCCTTTACCATATCGGTCACTTCATCAAAGAACTTATTCGCCTCTTTTTCTGTCTTGACGATGGCTTGCATCAGCCATTTGTCGTGTCCTTCGGAAAGATAGACGCCCCAGCAGCCCTTTTTATCATTGTACCAGAGCGCTACTTCCCCGACGTGTTTCTTTAATACCCAGCCTTCGCCAATACCCTTTGCAGCTTTGTCAGCCATTGAAATGTTCCTTTTTCCTTTAATCCATGTCAGTCCGCTTTACCTGGCGGAGCTGCCCTTGCTCAATTCCGCGGCGCGTGCCAGGATTTTATCCGCGGCGGCCGGCGGCGAGTAGATATAGTAATCCGCCTTGGCGGCTTCTTTGGCCTTGAGCGATTTCAATATCTTTTCCGAGGTGATCGGCAGTTCCATGATGACCACGCCGCAGGCATCGCGAATTGCGTTGATAATGGCGGGTACTACGGGCAGGATACAGCCTTCGCCGACTTCTTTGGCCCCGAAAGGCCCGTTCGGTTCGTTACTTTCGATGATGATGGCGTTCATGTCCGGGACATCCACGCTGGTGGGTATCTTATAATCACCCAGCGTCGGATTAATCTGACGGCCTTTATTATCAAAGATCATTTCTTCAAACAAAGCTTCGCTTAAACCGTGGCACATCGAGCCTTCCAGTTGCCCTTCGATAGATTTCCGGTTGATCGCGAAACCGCAGTCATGCGCCAGCGTCAGGTGGTCGATGGTCAGATCGCCGGTGTTCGGATCGACGGTTACTTCGGCAATACAGGTCTGTGTAGAATAAGCCGGGGAAGCGCCGACGACGGAGCCTTTCCATTCCTTGGAGTATTGGATATCCGGCGGGCGGTAGGTCCCTTTCCCCAAGATGCTGCCGCTGTCGGCGTAGATCAAGCGGGCTACCTCGGTAAAGGTCAGCGGGCCGCTGGTGACCAGGTTGGTAAAATGACGGTGTTCGAACATATAACGGTTTCTGATCACCGATAACTCTTCCTGATTCTTTTCAGTGCCCAGGACCCTGCCGCCGCGCAGTTTGAATTCACTGACCGGCATGTTGTACCGCTTCGATATTTTCGCCAGTATCTGGTCTCTGACCGCTTCGGCAGCCTGTTTGGTGGCCTGGCCGGTCATCAGTGTCTGGCGGCTGGAATATGCGCCGAGGTCGATCGGGCATAGGCCGGTGTCCCCGGAAATTACCTTGACATCGTCCAGTTCTAATCCCAGCACTTCCGCGGTGATCATCCCGAAAACGGTATCGGAACCCTGTCCGATCTCGTTCGAGCCGGTGTAAACCGTGACGCCGTTCCCGTCATCCGCCACTTTGATAATGACCGTGGATTGCGGGATATCTGTGCGGTAAATAGAAGCTCCTGCACCGGAGACAAAGTAACTGGTAGAGACGCCGATACCTTTGCCTTTCGGCAGCTTGTTCTTCTTTTTTACCCATTCTGAGGAATCGCGGGCTTCTTTCAAGCACTCCCGCATATTAAAACTGCTTAAATAATAACCGCTGGCGGTAGTATCGCCGGCCTGCACGGAGTTTTTAATTCTCATTTCGACCGGGTCAATTTTCATTTCATTGGCGATCATATCCAGCTGCGCTTCGAAACAGGCCCGGTTGCTAAGCCCGCCGTGGCCGCGCAGGGCGCCGCTGGCCGGTTTATTGGTAAATACACGATAGGCGTCGTAACGCATATTCGGTATGGCGTATGGCGCATGCAGCAATGACCCGTTATAGTAGATGGTGGCGATGCCGAAACTGCTGTAAGCCCCGCCGTCGAGGACGGAGAGGTGCTTGTGCCCGATTATCTTGCCGGTCTTGTCCACAGCCATCGTCATTTCATGGTAGAACTGATGGCGGGCGCGGTTGTGCATGAATACCTCTTCGCGGTCCAGCACCAGGCGCACCGGACAGTGCGTATTCATTGACAGCATGGCGGCGATTATTTCGTGCGAACCGGCGCTGGCTTTAACGCCGAAGCCGCCGCCGACAAAGGGGGCGATCACTCTCACCTTGTCCACCGGCATTTGCAACACGATGGCGACTGTGCGCTGCACATAATGCGATACCTGGGTGGACGTCCACAATGTCAGGTTGCCGGATAGATCAAAACTGGCGAGGGCAGCTTGCGGCTCCAGGCAGGCGCCGTCCGATTTTTTATTCGCGAATTTATCGGTCCTGACTAAGTACGCTTCGGCGAATGCTTTCTCGACATTACCGACTTCGTTGTGCACTTCCTGGCAGATATTACGGGGATGATCGGCGTGGATCAGTATCGCGTTATCGGCCAATGCGTCCACCGGGTTGAGCAATATTGGCAGTTCTTCATAATCTACTTTAATTAATTCCAACGCTTCCCGCGCTGTTTGTTCATCGACAGCAGCTACGGCAGCCACTTCATCGCCGACATGGCGCACTTTTTCTACCGCCAGGGCGGTTTCATCGAAACGCGCCGGGCTGTGCCCGAATTTAAGGTTGCTGACTTCTTTGGCGGTTAAAACCGCTTTGACACCGGGCAATTTCTGCGCCCGGGAAATATCAATGTTAAGAATTTTGGCATGGGCCAGGGGACTGTGCAGAATGGCTCCATACAGCATATTAGGCAAGGAAATATCGCCGGTATATTTAGCCTGTCCGGTGGCTTTTTCCGGCACGCCTTTGCGCACCGGACTGGTGCTCAACACCGCGTAATCTTTATTCGTTGTTGTAGTCATTAATTCCCGGCCTCCTTGTTTGCTTGACCTTTGGCCGCCATTTCAACGGCATTGATGATTTTAAAATAGCCCGTGCAGCGGCACAAATTGCCGACAAATGCTTCACGGATCTCCTTACGGCTGGGGTTTGGATTAACATCCAGTAAGGATTTGGCTTTTAAGATCATCCCCGGAGTGCAATAACCACACTGTACGGCGCCGGCATTGATAAAGGCTTCCTGAATGGGATGCATCTTGCCGTTACTTGCCAGTCCTTCGATGGTGGTGATCTCGTGCCCGTTGGCCTGCATCGCCAGCACCAGGCAGGAATTGACTGCTTTGCCGTCCATCAGGACAGTGCAAGCGCCGCAATCCCCCAGTTCACAGCCCTGTTTTGTGCCCGTCAGGTTTAATTGCGGGCCGCGCAGCAGCTGTGCCAGTGTTTCATTATCATTTACCAGTAATTCGTATTCAGTGCTGTTGATATTCAGCTTAATATACTTTTTCATTTTTGCTCCTGCTTGCGGGATGAAGACTGCTTTAAATGTTTCCCTGCGGCTTCCATGATGCTGCGTTTCGTTAAAGCTTTGACCAGGTCGCAACGGTATTCCGCTGTCGCCCGGGTATCGGTGATGGGGGTACAGAAAGCCCCGGCCTGCTCCGCGGCTTGTTCAGCTAACACTTCCGTAATTTCTTTGGCGCATAAGGTTGCTTCAGCATCGCCGCTGCGCATAAATGTTGGTCCGACCGCGCCCAGTATAACGGCCGCGGATGTGCATTTCTTTCCGTCGAAGGTCAGGTTGGTTGTCACGCTCACCATCGCGATCTCCATCGCTTTGCGGACACCGTACTTGATATAGCTGAAGCCTGTATCGGCGGCACAGGATTTAAGCTTAAATGCGGCCAGGATTTCGCCTTCTTTCCTGGTGGTTTTCCCGGGTCCGACAATGAATTTCGAGAGCGGTTCCCAGCGGCTTTCTTTACCGCGGATCAATTGTACTTCCGCGCCGTAAGCCAGCAGCGGCCCGATGGTATCCCCGGCCGGACGGGCAGTGCAGACGTTGCCGCCAACCGTGGCACGGTTGCGTATCTGCGGCGAACCGAGTTTATTCGCGGCGGTCGCCAGCAGCGGATATTTTTGCTTGATCACCGGTGTTTCGGCCAGTTCGCTGATCCTGACCATCGACCCCAGTGTTAATCCCGCGGATTCTGAATAGTTGATCTGCCTGAGGGCGCTGATCTTTTCCAGTGAGATAACAACGCTCGCTTTAACGACCTTGCGTTTCAGGTTCACTAACAGGTCGGTTCCTCCGGCCATCAGTACAGCTTCGCCTTTGTTCTTTTCAATAATTTGCAGCGCTTCTTCAAACGTTGCCGGTTCTAAAAATTGAAATCTAGGTAGTATCACGATTTCTCCTTTTTTGTCTTATAATCCTGACCATTACATAATTAGAGAAATATGCTTACGCGTTGCTTTCTGTTGTTTCGACGGGCTGGCTGCCACGGCCAAATTCCGTCAGGTGCTTGAGGAAGGCGAAACGGTGGTCAACTTCTGCCTGGATCATCGCCAATTCCTTTTCGGTNNGCCTCACGGCAGACCTGGATCGACATATCGCTCTCGATGCCCCAGCCGACCGGGCAGGGACAAAAGATATGCAGGTAAACCAGGCCTTCTTTTTTCTTCTCCATCGCCTTCTGCATCTTCTTGGCCAGATCATCCATATGGCTTAAAGTAGCCGTGGCGGTATATGGAATGTTATGCATGGCCATCAGCAAGGGCAGGTTCTTGGCTTCCGTAGCTTTGCCTCTACCGGCCGGCCCGACCGGGGTAGTGGAGGTAGTGGCGCCGAAAGGTGTGGTACTGCTGCGCTGAATGCCGGTATTCATGTAACCTTCATTTTCGTAACAGATGTAAATGAAATTCTCTTTTCTTTCTGCCGCGCCGGATAGGGTCTGAAAGCCGATGTCCGCGGCGCAGCCGTCGCCGGTAAAACAGACCACGTTAACATCCTTGCCGGCTTTCTTGTAATATCTGGTCAGACCGGTGGCTGAAGAAGCCACACCGGTCATCAAACAGCTGTAGTAGGGTAATTTGTGCCAGGCCCCGACATTCTGTCCGTAGAGCACCGGCGCCGAGCACGAAGGTGTGCCGACGATCACGGTCTGTCTGCCCATCACCTTGGAAAGAACACGCAGGGTTAATTCCAGGGGACAACCGGCGCAAAAAGCCACACCGCCGGCAAATGCGTCTTCGTCTTTGAAATATTGAAAAGTCTTTGGCAGTTTCCTTACTTTTTCTACCATCTTACTCACGCTCCTCAAGCGGGATCCAGGTGACCGCCTGATATGGTTTACCTTT
>PMBW01000194.1 GCA_003153075.1 Dehalococcoidia bacterium
AATCCAGGTAAAATTGCACGCTGTCGTTGACCACGCCGGTCATTGCGCCGATAACCAGATTGATTTTCGTGACCTTTTTAGCGCGAGCCTGTTCAGCCTGCTGCAGCACGATTTCAAACATACTTTGTGTTATAGCCAATTCGTGCACTTTCAACAGATCCTTGGTAAAAGGTCGCCCACCAGCATATCCACGATGCGTGAAGAGCCGAGCATCGTTTTCAGTACTACGCGGCCCGGGTGTTCCTTAATGACATCACCGATAATCGCGGCGTCTTTGCCGTAGCGGTGTTTATGCATTGCATTTACGATCATTCCGGCATCTTCAGTGGACACGATCGCGATCATTTTCCCTTCATTGGCGACATATAACGGGTCGAAACCGAGCATCTCGCAGGCGCCCAACACTTCGTCCTTGACGGGGATTTTGGCTTCTTCAATTCGTATGCCGACTTTCGATTGTTCGGCGAGTTCATTCAGGGTGGTAGCCAGACCGCCGCGGGTGGGGTCGCGCAGGCTGTGGATATTGCGGCTGGCTTGCAGCATATCAGCCACCAGACCGGCCAGCGGGGCGCAATCGCTCTCTAATGTAGTAGAGAAGCTGATACCTTCCCGTTTACTGAGCACGGCAATACCGTGGTCGCCGATGGTTCCGCTCAGTATCACTTTATCACCGGCACGTGCATTGCTGCCGGAAATGCTGATCCCTTCGGGAATGATGCCGATCCCGGACGTATTGATAAAAAGCTTATCCGCAGAGCCGCGGTTCACGACTTTAGTATCACCCGTGACGATTTTCACCCCGGCTTCGTCGGCGGTATTTTTTATTGATTCGATCACCTGTTTCAGGTCTTTTAAAAGTAATCCTTCTTCGATGATCAGAGCCAGCGAAAGATAGAGGGGGCGCGCACCGGAGGTGGCGAGGTCGTTGATAGTGCCGCACACCGCCAGCTTGCCGATATTGCCGCCAGGGAAGAAGATGGGATTTACCACATAGCTGTCGGTGGTGAAGGCCAACCGGTGTTTGATATCAAAAACCGCCGCATCATCCATCTGTGCCAGCAAAGGATTATCGAGGGCGCTGACGAAGTTTTTCGTGATCAGGTCGTGTGCCAGTTTACCACCGCTGCCGTGCGCCAGCAGAATTTTATCTTCCACTCTCATCTCCATACAGGTAATACGCAGAGCAGCTCCCCTCAGATGATACCATACACGGCCCGACCGGATTTTCCGGTGTGCAGGTCTTGCGGAATAAACGGCAATCGGCAGGAGTTTTTACCCCGCGCAATATCTCTCCGCAAAGGCAGCCTTTGGGTTCAATGGCCAGTTCTGTTTTAATATCAAATGCAGCTTCTGCATCATATCCGATGAACTCCGGCCTGAATTTCAAACCGCTGCCCGGCACCATGCCCATGCCGCGCCAATTAGCGGGGCACGGCTCGAAGACTTGCTGCATAACTTTTTGTGCTTGCAGATTCCCTTCGGGGGTGACACCGCGTTTGTAGGCAATCTCCACTTTCGATCGGTGATTTTCTACCTGCGTGACCAGCATGTCCACACACTGCAGGATATCCGTTGGCTCAAATCCGGCCACAACACAGGGAATGCCGTAATCACGTGCGACAAATTGCCAGGCATTCGAGCCGGTGACCGCAGAAACATGTCCGGGGCAAACCAGGCCGTCCAGTTTTACCTCACCGGCATCCAGTATGGTCTTGATCACCGGCGGGCAGAGCTTGTGCAGGGAGAGCACGCGGTAATTATTGATCTTCAATTCCTGTGCCTGCAGGACGGAGACCGCAATCGTGGGAGCGGTAGTCTCAAACCCAACCCCGATAAATGCCACTGTTTTATCCGGATTTTCCTGCGCTATTTTCAACGCGTCCATTGTCGAGTACACGATGCGGACATCTGCCCCTTCGGCGCGGGCTTTTTGCAGGCTGGAGCGGCTGCCCGGCACTCTCAGCATATCCCCGAAAGAGGTGATAATTACGCCGGGAATACCCGCCAGCGCGACGGCCTTGTCGATATCAGAGGTGGCAGTAACACACACCGGACAACCCGGACCGGAAACCATTTCAATGGTCGGCGGAAGCGCCTGGCGGATACCGTATTTGAAAATGGAAACAGTATGGCCGCCGCAGAATTCCATGAAACGCACTTTGTGTTTCGATTTCTGACGGATCGCGGTGATCAGTCCTTGCGCTAATTCGCTGTTACGGAATTCGGTAATGTATTTCAATTAAGATCCTCAATTTGGTTAGTCCTCTCTCCCCTTGAGGGAGAGAGTTAGAGAGAGGGGGAAAACGTCATTATTTTGCAGATTCTGCGATTTCCTGAAAAAGTTTGAGTGTTTCTTCCGCCTCTTCCTGGTCAAGTACACTGATAGCATAGCCGGTGTGCAGGAGGACGTAATCGCCGACCTTCGCTTCCGGCGTGAGCCAAAGACTAATACGGCGGGACACTCCCCCGATTTCCACCTCGCCCTCTTTACCTTCAACTTTCGTGATTTTTACCGGCACTGCCAGACACATATTTCTAATCCTTCTTAATTTAAAACCTTTCTAAGTTTTTGCTTGATAACTTTTATATCCTTTTCCCAATCCAGTGTTGTGAGTTCATTATCATAAATAATTAGCAGCTTATATCCGTTAGCCGGGAGAACCGTTTCTCTTTTTTTATCATACATTAGTCTTTGGGTTTTACGGTCTACTCCAATTGCTGTTCGTTTTTTATTCCAGAAATCATAACTTTTACCATCAATGTAGTGCTGACCCTCTCTAAATTCCAAAATAAGCCCGAAATCAGGATAATAGGCGTCTACACGTAATTTGATTCCATTAGGTCTCTTTGTAGTTGGTTCTCCTCTTAAAAAATCAAATTGATGTTGTTCTTGATATTTTGTTCCACCGAGGGCGTCACTAACCAGTTTGATACAATATCGCTCTTTCTGTCTCGGCACACCGGTTTACCTTCTTAACTTTTCTTAAAATTAGCGATTACTGCCTGCCCCAGTGACAATCCGCCGTCGTTGCAGGGTACCAGGTGGTGCGTGAAGACCTGAAAACCCGCCTGTTTTAAACCGGCAGCGGTCAATTTTAATAACAAACGGTTCTGAAAAACGCCGCCGCTCAAGGCCACCTGTTTTATACCTGTATTTTGCGCGATTTTACCGCACATATCAACTGTGACTTGGGCAATTGTCCGGTGCAGCTTTATTGATAGCATCGAAACGGTAACTTTATTTCTGACGTCGGCTGACATTGCTGCGAATAATTCCCCCAGTTTCACCATGGTAGTATCGGTCTGAGTTTCGAATGAGTAGGGATAAACATCGATTTTACCAGGGGTGAACCTAGCAGAAACCTTCATTTCCATCAAGATCGCCGCCTGGGCCTCGTAACTGACTTCACCGCATAAACCAGCCAGTGCCGCCGCCGCGTCGAAGAGCCTGCCCACGCTGGAAGTCAACGGGCAATTGATCCGTTTTTGGACTTGTTGTCTGATTACCGCAATTTCCGCGGGATTGAGTTTGGCCAGAGGTAATCCTTCTAATGAGTAGTCTACTCCGAGCAATGAGTAGAGATAGCCCAGGGCCATCCGGTACGGTTTTTTAATTGCGGCAGCGCCGCCGGGCATCGGCACATATTCAAATTGTCCTGCGCGCTGAAAGCCGCGCCAGTCTGCTATCAGGAATTCACCGCCCCAGATTGCGCCGTCCGTGCCGTAGCCAACACCGTCAAAGGCCACCCCGATAACAGGCGTCGAGACAGCGTTGTCGGCCATGCAGCTGACAATGTGGGCATGGTGATGCTGCACCGGAATCAGCGGCAGTTTTTGTTCAATAGCAATGCGGGCGGCATATTTACTGGGCAGGTATTCGGGGTGCAGGTCGCAGGCGATGACCTCCGGTTTGATCCTGAAGAGCTTTGTATACAGCTTGATAGTGCTTTCAAAATGTTCCAGTGTTTCCTCGTTTTCCATATCCCCGATGTGCTGGCTGATAAAGGCGTGGTCGTCCCTTGTCAGACAAAAGGTATTTTTCAATTCCGCCCCGCAAGCCAGGATTTGATTAGCCCGGAAAGGGAGATGAATAGGATAGGGAGCATAACCGCGGGCGCGCCGTAAAGCTACCGGTTTGTTCTCTGTAACCATAAAGACGCTGTCGTCGTAACGGGCATAAATTCCGCGGTTGTGCAACAGAAAATAATCGGCGATGCCTTTCAGTCTGATTAACGCCTCTTCGTTATCCTTGGCGATCGGCTCCTCGCTGAGATTGCCGCTGGTCATAACAAGGGGCCGTCCGGCTGCATGTAAAATCAGGTGATGCAGGGGGGTGCAGGGCAGCATCATGCCCAGGTATTTCAAATCCGGCGCGACCGTCCGCGCGATATCCGATTTCCTGTTATTCCAGCGGAGTAAGACAATGGGAGCCTGGGGAGATGACAATAGTTCATTTTCTTTCTGTGAGACAGCGCAGTGCTTTTTTATATCTTCGACACCTGCGGCCATCACGGCAAAAGGCTTGGCAGGACGATGTTTTCTTTCCCGCAGCAGGTTAACCGCAGTTTGATTGGTAGCATCACAGGCAAGCTGAAAACCGCCCAGACCGCGCACGGCCAGGATGGCGCCGTTTCTCAGTAATTCCCCTGCTTTTTGAATAATATCAGCGCACTTCACCGTTTTGCCGTTGGTGTCCACCAGCTCCAGTTGAGGGCCGCATTCCGGGCAGGCATTCGGCTGGGCGTGAAAACGCCGGTTCAGCGGGTCGTTGTATTCCTGTTGACAGCGGGGGCACATCTGGAATTCCCGCATCGTGGTTTTCGGTCGGTCATAGGGGATATCCTCAATAATCGTGAAGCGCGGACCGCAGTTTGTGCAATTGGTGAAAGGATAACGATAACGGCGGTCAGCGGGATCAAAGATCTCTTGGTAGCAATCGGCGCAGGTGGCGATGTCAGGGGAGATCAGTTGATAATTGTCCTTTTCAGCAAGGCTTTCCCGGATACGGAAATCAGGATAACCCATGGGAGGCGTATACTCAGTCTCAATTTGTTCGATGCGCGCCATCGGGGGTACCTGGGTTTTCAATTCCTGCAGAAAATTGCGGATTGACGCCTCGCTGCCTTCAACCTCGATCTCCACCTTGCCGGAGGTATTGCGCACCCAGCCGTTTAGCTGCTGCCAATGCGCTAGACGGTAGACAAACGGACGGAATCCCACGCCCTGCACGACGCCGCGCACGCTGATCACTGCCCCCTGCTTGTTCTCTGAATTCACCCTGGACATTAGTTCCCTCAAACTAATTATACCTTACGCGAGAAGGGCGCTATTCAGGAATGGGGTAATACGGCTTAATTTAGGAAAGTATTGTAATGACTTATTGGTTGTTTTTTAACACACAACTTTCTTCCACTTCAGCTCACCCGGCGCGCTTCTATTAATCCACAATTTTATACTCAACAAATTTTCCAATTCCTCGATTTTTTTATATAAATCATCGTCATTGTTTTTCAGAATCTGTTCCAGTTTGTCTTTTTGCGGAATAATATGAAATATTTCAACGAATGAATTAATATCTCCCAAAGACTTATTCATACCATATGCTGTAACCGACCCGGAAACATGACGAGTAACAACCATCCCTTTCATTACGAGCGATAACGTGAAAACATCTTCATCAAACAATCCCAACGTTAAAATCGGGTTATTAATTGTCTTTGAAGCGCCTAATACCAGATCGCTATTTCCCATAAACGAGAATTCTTCACTCGAAACCGTTATCCAATCATTGTTTTTTCCGACATAATAAGTCCTTTTTTGAGAATTGAGCATTTTTTCTAATTTGAGAAAGTCTTTCTGCATTTTATGCCATTCTTCATCGCTCTGATTTTCCGTTTTTTTAATTTCATCAAATGGTTTATTAAACAGTTCATTGTCAGGCGCTAGCCTTTTCATTATTTCCAGTGCGTTAGGCTTTTTAGGTAATATTTTTAATAGTTCTACAGTGCTGTCAATATCGGAGTTAAGAATGCTGAAGTGATCAAACTTGGTTCCCATGAATTATCCTCCTTAGACATATTCTCCAATTATAACAACATAAAAATATTTTTCAAGAGGTATTAAAGGGATAAAACACAAAACAGGCAACCCCGCCTTTAAAGGGAGGGTTGCCTGTTTCCATTACATTAAAACTTCAGTGTTTAATTTAGACGGAGACGACTTCTTTGACTTCGGGGATCTGCGATTTAAGGATCCGCTCAACGCCGTTTTTAATGGTCATCTGAGACATCGGGCAGCCGGCGCAGTGTCCCTGTAGTTTAACGCTGACAATTCCGTCTTTCACACTGACGAGCTGGATATCGCCGCCGTCCGCCTGTAAGGACGGTCTGATTTGCTTTAAAACGGCTTCAACTTTTTCTTTTTCTGTCATAACAACCTCCTGTAAGGGGAGCTAAACTATTTAATTAACAATATCAGAAAAAGGGAGATTATCGCAAATCCATTCTCCCTGCTTATCTTTTTAAAACCTAACTCTTTGCTTTGGCTCCCATCTTAATTGCCGCCTGAGCTGCCGCCAGTCGCGCAATCGGCACGCGGAATGGAGAACAGCTGACATAAGTCAAATTATTCTTGTAGCAAAATTCGACGGAGGCTGGGTCGCCGCCCTGCTCACCGCAGATCCCGACCTTGAGGTTTGATCTCGTAGCCCG
>PMBW01000096.1 GCA_003153075.1 Dehalococcoidia bacterium
CGTTACCACATTATCCGCGGCGCGCTCGATACCACTGGTGTCGGCAAACGGCGCAGGGGTCGCAGTAAGTATGGTAACAAACGGCCGAAACCCGGAGCGGAGGCTTAGGAGGAAACATGTCACGACGCGCTCACGTTATTAGAAGAGCTGAAGTAATGCCTGATGCGAAATATCAGAGTTTAACAGTCTCTAAATTAATGAATAGAATTATGAAACGCGGTAAGAAGAGCCGCGCCGAAGAAATTGTTTACGGCGCGATGGATTTGATGGGAAAAGGGGGTTCTAAAGACCCCGTTACCGACATGGAATCAGCGATAAAGAACATCACCCCTCAATTAAAAGTAAAATCACGCAGAGTGGGTGGCGCTACTTATCAGGTACCGGTTGAAGTTCCGCCCAATGTTGGAATGTCGCTGGCGCTGCGGTGGTTAGTGGATTCCGCCAGGGCCAGAAGCGGCAAATCAATGGCGGAAAAATTAGCTGCCGAGTTAACTGATGCCGTCAAAGGTCAAGGGAACGCAGCGAAAAAGCGTGAAGATACACACAAGATGGCTGAAGCCAACAGAGCGTTTGCCCATTACCGGTGGTAATTTAAGGAGAGTCTAACATTAATCCGGCCTTAACTGCAAAGGAAGCTACTATGTCCCGAAGTTTTCCTCTCGAAAGATTGAGAAATATAGGTATTATTGCGCATATCGATGCTGGGAAAACCACCCTCACCGAGAGCGTTTTATATTACACCGGCATCACTTATAAAAAAGGTGGTGTTGATGAAGGTACCACAGTCACTGACTGGATGGAAGAAGAGCGTGCGCGCGGTATCACCATTACCTCCGCCGCTATCACCTGCCAGTGGAAAGAATACCGTATCAACATTATCGATACTCCCGGTCACGTCGATTTTACTGCTGAAGTAGAAAGATGTTTGCGCGTCCTGGACGGCGGTGTCGTATTATTTGATGCCGTGCAAGGTGTTGAAGCTCAATCCGAAACGGTCTGGCGGCAAGCCGATAAATATCATGTGCCGCGTATTTGCTTCGTGAATAAAATGGAGCGGGTTGGCGCCAGTTACGAACACACCGTTGAGATGATCGAAGGGCGTTTACACGCTAAAGCTTTACCGATACAAATACCGGTAGGTAGCGAATCAGATTTCCAGGGTGTTATCGATTTAATTGAAAATAAAGCCTACGCCAAAGATGGCGACCGCGATAAGCCGGTTGAAGAGATACCGATTCCCGCCGACCTGGTAGCCAAGGTAAAGGCAGCCCGCCATAATATGATTGAAAGGATAGCCGAATCAGATGACCAGATGCTCTCCAGATATCTTGACGGCGCCGAGTTTACCCCAGATGAAATCAGAGCAGGTATCAGAAAAGCCACATTAGCAGCGAAGTTAGTGCCTTGTCTCTGCGGCAGCGCATTATCAAACAAAGGTGTCAGGCCTTTACTCGATGCGGTCGGTTATTACCTCCCGTCACCGTCAGATATGCCGCCGACTAAAGCCGTAGATTACAAAAATAGCAATGAACTTACCATGCAGGTAAGTGATCAAGAACATTTTACCGCCTTGGCTTTTAAAGTCGTCACCGATCCGTTTGTCGGTAGACTGGTATATTTCAGAGTCTATTCCGGTGTTGTCCGTGCCAGCGATCAGGTATTGAATGCCACCCGCGGTAAGACCGAACGTATTGGCAGATTATTCCTGATGCATGCCAATAAACGTGACGAGCTTGATGAAGCAGATACCGGTGCTATCGTTGCAACCCTCGGATTAAAAAATACCTTTACCGGCGATACATTGAGTAATATGGAGAAACCGGTATTACTGGAATCCATTAAATTCCCCGAACCTGTTATTTCCATTGCTATTGAACCCAAGTCCCGCGTAGACCAGGATAAAATGGGTGAAGCCCTCAGAAAACTTTCAGAAGAAGATCCCACTTTTAAAGTTAAATATAATGAAGAAACCGGNNGAGTTACACCTCGAAATCATTACCCACCGTATGCTGAGCGAATTTGGTGTTAGCGCCAATGTCGGTAACCCCCGCGTGGCTTACAAAGAAACCGTTACTGCCAAAGCAGAAGCCGAAGGCAGATTTGTCCGTCAGAGCGGCGGCCGCGGACAGTATGGTGATTGTTGGCTGGAAATCGAACCTGCCGCCAGAGGCACCGGCTTTGAATTCGTAGAAAGGATCAAAGGCGGCACAATCCCCAGAAATTACATTCCGGCAATTGAAGCCGGCGTTAAAGAAGCTTGCGAAACCGGCACGCTGGCCGGTTATCCGATAGTGGACATTAAAGTCACTGTGTTCGACGGCAGTTATCATGAAGTAGACTCCAACGAAAATGCCTTTAAGATGGCCGGTTCGATGGGGCTTAAAGCAGGCGTCCATAAAGCGAAACCCATTATCCTTGAGCCGATCATGAAAATGGAAGTCGTTTCCCCGAAGGAATTTATGGGTGACGTCATCGGCGACATCTCCTCCCGCCGCGCGCATATCGAATTAATTGAAAACCGCGGCGACATGGTTATCATCTCCGCTTTAATTCCTTTATCCGAAACGTTCGGATACACTACCGCACTGCGGTCGCAGACCCAGGGCCGCGCCAGTCAATCCATTGAGTTTAATAGTTATCAGGAAATTCCCGCATTTTTATTAAAAGAATTGACGGATAAGACAGGAATAAAAAATGCCTAAACAGAAAATTCGNNGTGGAAACTGTTGAGCAGACCGGCGCTGTAGTGGTAGGTCCAATACCGCTGCCCACTAGAATTGAAAAATTCAGTGTTATCCGCGCTAGTTTTATCGACAAGAACTCGCAGGAGCAGTTCGAAATCCGCACTCACAAACGTCTGATTGATATTGTNNACAACCTCGAAAACGATTGATTCGTTGACCAAGCTTAACCTCCCGTCGGGTGTTGAGCTGGATATAAAACTATAGTAGATTAAATTGCCGGGATGGAAGGAATGATTCCAGGAATTGTCGGTAAAAAAATAGGCATGAGCCAGGTATTCGGTGAGAACGGAAAAGTCGAAGCTGTCACCGTGATCGAAGCCGGTCCGTGTCTGGTAACTCAGATCAAGACAGCTGAAAAAGAAGGCTACAATGCCGTTCAGCTCGGGTTTGGCACGGCCAAAAAACTGAGCAAAGCGGAACAGGGACACCTGAAAGAACTGGGGAAACTCAGAGAGCTCAGAGAGTTCCGGGTAGACAGCACCGCGGAAATGAAAGTCGGTGATAAAGTCGATGTCAGCCAGTTTAAAACCGGCGATTTCGTCAACGTCATCGGCGTTTCAAAAGGTAAAGGTTTTGCCGGTGTCGTCAAACGCCATGGTTTCCACGGCGGACCGAAGACACACGGACAAACTGACCGCCACCGCGCTCCGGGTGCTATCGGAGCCACTACCACACCGGGTAGGGTGCTGAAAGGTTTACGCATGGCCGGCCATATGGGCCACGAGCAGGTCACACAGAAAGGTTTGAAAGTATATAAAACTGACCCCGAACATAATCTCCTTCTCGTTCAAGGAGCAGTGCCGGGCGCGAAAAACGGATTATTATTAATTAGTAAAGCGACAAAAGCTAAGAGGAAGTAGGGAAATGCAGGCACCAGTTTATAACCTTGCGGGGGAAGTGGTAGCTAACATTGAAATTAGCGATAAAGTGTTTGGCGTGCCTTTTAACGAATCGTTAGTACATCAATCTGTCGTAAGGCAGCAAGCTAATGCTCGTCAGGGGAATGCCAGTACCAGAACACGCGGCCTTGTTTCCGGCAGTACCAGAAAGCTTTATAAGCAGAAGGGCACCGGGTCCGCACGCGCAGGCAGTATTAAATCACCACTGCGCCGCGGTGGTGGTATCGTCTTCGGGCCTCATCCCAGAGACTATCATCAGGCAATGCCGAAGAGCATGCGCCGGCTAGCTTTGAGATGTGTATTATCAGCAAAACTCGAAGACGGCGAATTAAAAATCATGGAGTCTCTTAAGCTCGATGAAATAAAAACCAAAAAAATGGCTGTTATTCTGGACGCAATGAAGGTAGATAACACTACCCTGGTGGTTACTGCAGCGGGGGACAACAACTTGGTTAAATCTGCCCGGAATTTACCCGGCGTTAAGACACTACCTGCCAATTTAATGAATGTCGTGGACATTATCTCTCATCGCACGCTGCTGATGGAAGTAGACGCGGTGCGTAAGGCCGAGCAGCTGTGGGGCGATAGTTCATCTGGAGAAGAAAACAATGCAACTGCATGAAATTATTAAGCGCCCTCTGGTAACAGAAAAAAACGCAACCTTGCAGCCTACCGGCAAATATGTATTTGAAGTGGGCGGGCGCGCGAACAAGATGCAGATTAAAAATGCCGTAGAAGAAGCGTTTAAAGTAACGGTCACATCAGTTAACGTTATCACTATACAAAGTAAAGAAAAACATGTAGGCAGAAGGGTCGTCAAAACATCACCCTGGAAAAAGGCAATCGTCACTCTTAAAGAAGGCGATAAAATAGACCTGTTTGAGAGTTTATAAAGCAAACGAGGGAAATTAGATGGCAATAAAGGTATATAATCCAACTTCTCCCGGCAGGCGGGATGCTAGTACTCTCGCTAACGAAGAGATTACTAAATCAAGGCCTGAAAAATCGCTGGTGCTCTATAAAAAGAAGAGAGCCGGCAGAAATAATGAAGGTAAAGTCACTGTTCGCCATCAGGGCGGCGGCGTAAAACAGTTACTGAGAGTAATAGATTTCAAACGCGATAAAGTTGGCATTCCCGGCAAAGTCAATGCTATTGAATACGACCCCGGGCGTTCTGCGAATATTGCATTGATCTATTATGTCGATGGCGAAAAAAGATATATAATTGCACCGGTTGGTTTAAAAGTAGGGGATTCGATCCTGTCCGGAGAGACCGCCGAAATTAAAGTTGGGAATAATTTACCGCTCAAGTCAATCCCTACCGGTACAATGATACATAATATTGAATTGATTAAAGGCAGAGGCGGAAAGTTAGTCCGCAGCGCCGGCGGTGCGGCACAGCTCCTGGCAAAAGAAGGAGAAGAAGTCCACATCCGGTTACCTTCAGGCGAAATGAGACTTGTCCGAGCGGAATGCACAGCCACAATCGGACAGGTCGGCAATGTAGAATACCAGGGTATTCATATTGGCAAAGCAGGACGGAAGCGCTTAATGGGATGGCGCCCGACTGTAAGAGGTTCGGCAATGAGTCCGCGCGACCATCCACATGGCGGCGGCGAAGGTAAAACTCCGATTGGTATGCCGGGACCAAAGACCCC
>PMBW01000292.1 GCA_003153075.1 Dehalococcoidia bacterium
AAATGGCCGCGAGTTTACCGCTGATGACGTAGTGTTTTCAATTGGCCGGATGTTCGGCGGCGGTGGCGGCTTCACCAAACCTACCCCGATTATGGCCTCGAATATCCAGTGGCAGAGCTTGTTATCGGTCGAAGCCACTGACAAATACACCGTTGTCTTTAAGTGGAAAATAAGCAACCCTGAAGTAATAATGGAGAATATAAGTTCGCCTAGTAATATTACTAATATTGTGGCGCCGGAAGCGGTAAAGCTTTGGGGAGATGTCAATGATTGGCACCATGCTATAGGCACCGGACCATTTATTTTGCAGGATTTTGTTTCTGGCGCTGCGCTGAATCTGGTCAGGAATCCCAATTACTGGGGATATGACGAGCGCTACCCGCAGAATAAACTTCCATACGTAGATACACTCAAAGTTCTTATCGTACCGGACGATGCAACAGCCCTGGCGGCGATGCGTACCGGTAAGATTGACGCGTTAGATTCGATATCCATTCAAAATTCTCAAACATTTTTAAAAACAAACCCTGAGATAAAGCAGACAACTCTTCCTGCGACCGCGAATGATACCGTTGACCCGAGAAACGATGTAAAGCCTTTTAGCGATATCAGGGTCAGAATAGCAATGCAGAAGGCAATAGACCTGCCAACTATCGCCAGCACTTATTATAATGGTATTGTTGATCCAATCCCATCCGGGTTAGCTTCAAATTCCATGACGGGGTGGGGCTATCCTTATCAGGAATGGCCTCAGGCGCTGAAGGATGAGTACGCTTACGATGTCACAGCGTCCAAGAAGCTTCTTGCCGAAGCCGGTTATCCTACCGGGTTTAAGACTAACGTAGTTGCTTCTACCGCGATAGACATGAATTTATTGCAGGTAGTCAAAGCTTACTGGCTTGCTGTCGGCATTGACCTGGAGATCCGGCCAATGGATCAAGCCTCCTGGACTGTGTATACAATAAACTCCAAGAAACATGACCAGATGATGATAGGTGGAGCTGCTTCCCTTGGACGGGTAAGTGAGCCCCTCCGGTCAGTCGGCGCGTTCTGGTCTGGTAACTCAATGGACTATTACATGGTTAATGATCCTGCTTACGATGCTTTATACAATAAGACCGTAAATGCTGCCAGCATAGATGAAACAAAGAAATATTTCAGGGATGCATGCGAATACGTTGCCAGAAATCATTTCACAATATGCTTGCTGGTGGCGAAGACCTACGCTTTCTATCAGCCGTGGCTAAAAGGATATTACGGCCAATATGATTCGGTGGGGGGAGGTGTAGGCGCCCATCAACTAGGTTTCTTTAACGCGAGATTTTGGATAGACCATAGCGCAAAGAAGGCTTCGGGACACTAGAGCCCGACCTGAACGCTATATTTAGTGCCAATGAACCAAACCGGGAGGCTGCGAAAGCAGCCTCCCGGTGTTTATGGACTAGTGGTGATGTCCAAGCTCTAACCCTCCGCATTTTCGGGTTTGAGTTAGATTAACTTTCCAGTGTTTGCGCCGATATTGGAAAAAGAGTAAATTAGAAAATACAATAATAAGTGGTGATACGGCGATTTATCGAGTTTTGGGACTTGATGTGAACCAGAAGAATTGGTGGCGGTACATACCATGTTGAACGGTCAGCGGGTTTCCAAAGCGCTTATGCTGAAGATGTTGGAAAAACATCAGAAGGGATTCATTGTCGATCCCTTTTTGACTTTCTCCGTCCGTGAATGGATGGAATCTCCTGGTAAAGTAATCGCCAGGATACAAAGAAAGAATCTTGGTTCGGTGGTAATCGTCAGAAGCGCCGCGCTTACTGAAGACAGCCAGGATAGTATGCCGCCTGGCACTTATCACACTGAACTTAATGTGCCGGTGTCCTCAGCCAAAAAGATCTCGACGGCGGTAGAAAAGGTCATCTCGTCCTATCAGCGTGATATTCACGGCGGCAGCAACAACGAACTCAACGAAGTGCTTGTCCAGAGGCAGGTGCTTTCCCCACGCATGAGCGGTCTTATCCTGTCGCATGAACAGAACTCCGGTGATCCTTACTACTTAGTTGAGTACGATGACGAAACCGGGCGCACGGACACAGTGACCGGCGGATACTCGTGCAAGAAAGCCTATATTTTCCGTAAAGGATTGAGGATTCCGCCTCCCTGGAATGCTATCGCCAAAGCGATCAGGTCAATAGAACTTTTACTCCATACCGGTAATCTGGTGATCGAATTCGCATTAACCGCAGACGGACTGGTGCATGTCTTTCAGGCGAGGCTGGTACCTGCGATATATCAGATAACACAACAGGAGGGACCCGGGATAACGCTTAAAATCCGCCGGGCGCGGGCATTTATTAGCAGCCATCCTTCTGTTATCTGGTCCAATATGGCAGATTGGAATCCTGCCGAAATGCTGGGGGAGCATCCCAGACCTTTAGATTCCTCGCTCTATCGCTATTTGATCGCAAACAGGACATGGACGAAGGCGAGGGCGTCGCTGGGATACAGAGACGCTACACCCAAAGCGCTGATAGACGATATTGCCGGTTACCCTTACATTAATATCGAGGCCTCTTTTGAATCGCTTTGTCCTGCCGCATTATCAGATTCACTCACCCGCCGTCTCGTTAAAAACCGCATCGATGTTTTGCGTAACCAGCCGGAACTCCATGATAAAGTGGAGTTTGAGGTCATGTTTACCTGCGCAGATGTAGTCCGGCCCGCGAGGACGCAGGTTCTGGCGGATGCCGGTTTCCCGGCGCAGGAAGTAGCTTTTATTGAAAACACGCTGGTTTCGCTGACGTCCGCACATCTAACGAACATCCAAACTACACTTGACGAAGACATGCTGCGGAGAAAAAGGCTGATGAACTGGCTGCAGCGTTCTTCTCTTTCTACAGAAAACGTTAATGATCATTTGGCTGAGCTTGATTACATCGTTGCAGGGCTGAAAAATTGTCGTGATCTGGGGACTTTCTCGTTTTCAAGACTAAGCCGCCTGGCATTTATAGCAAGAGATCTGCTGGGACGGATGGTTGTTGCCGGCGCATTATCACATGATGAATATGAGAGCTTTTGGCGTTCAATTAAAACAACCGCAACGGATGTCGTGACGGCAATCCATGATCTTTCAGATGGGCGGTTAGATAAATCAGATTTTAACAAAGTGTATGGTCATTTAAGGCCGCATACCTATGATATTACCAGCCCCCGGTACGATCAATCCGAACTGATCAATCCGGCTGGTGTAAACGAACAAACCGGGCGCCTGAAGTATTCCGAAGAGTTTAAACCGGACGTCTACCGCAGGGTATCAAAATGTCTGGCAGCGGCAGGATTGCCGGATGATCCACGAAGGTTTCTCGACTTTGTGTCCATTACCGTTCAGGAACGTGAACAATCTAAATTTGAATTTTCAGCACTTCTCTCGGCCTGTCTGGAAGAGATTGCGCACCTTGGGGAGGGGTTGGGGCTGAACCGCCAGGAATTGTCCTTTTTGACAGTTGATGACATAATGGAAGCAAACAACCAACAGCCAGAGCGGGCGCAATTACAACATTTCTGGGCAGAAACTATATATTTTCGAAAGACCGCGTGGCAGGACGCGGCACGGATCCGTCTCCCCGCTTTAATCACGGAGCCGGATGATCTGGTCGTGGTACGGCCCACGAAGTCAAAACCCAATTTTATTACGTTACGGGAAGCGGAAGGCCGGATATTTATTCTTGATGCCGGTATTCCCTCACAGTCCGGGACACTATCCGGTAAGATCGTTGTTCTGGAAGCCGCTGACCCTGGTCATGACTGGATATTCTCCGGTCAAATAGCTGCGTTGGTAACAAAATACGGCGGCGCCGCCTCACATATGGCGATCCGGGCCGCGCAATTCGGCATACCTGCGGTGATTGGTTGCGGGGATGCGCTTTATAATGAGTTCTGTGTGCACGAACGGGCGAGAATCAATTGCTCGACGCGAGAAATAGAATTCACGTCCTAAACAACAAACGAGCTTTTCAGGCTCGTTTGTGTTAATATCCGGGTCATTATTGCTAATTTAGTCGCCCATGGTGATGCGCAGTACGCCGATATCAGCTTCCACCCACGCGCCGTAGACCAGGGGTGTTTTATTACGCTGGCGAACCGCTACGAATTTCCCGTTCTGGTCAAAATATCCTTCCTCCACTGCGAGCTGGCGCGCGTTTGCCAGATCCTGGTGATAGAACAATTGTAATGTCTCCTCAGGCGGCAGCTTGCGGCGCAGGAACAACCGCCAACCGGTACCGACAAGGAAGAACTCATTCTTGCCCGTCTGGAACAACAGGCCGCGTCCCCGCTTGTACTCCGGTTTGACATCAGCATCAACCTGTTCTTTGGGCATCGTCGCTTCTTTGATATGCCGCCAGTCTTTGCGGACAGGCCGTACCATGCCCTCGCCGAATTGGACCCGCCCCACGTAATCGCCCAGGTCGAACCACTGGGTCGGCATATATTCTTCCTGCACGATGGCATGGATCTTGTCCGTGCCCTGGTATTTCAGGATGAGCGGTATGGCTGACACAATGCACTTCAGGGTGTCAACCGCATCCTTCATTGAGGGATGAATGGTACCGTCTTCGGCCAGGATATTATCAAAGCCGCCCATCCATGAGTAACCGACGAGATTGTATTCTGCAATGGCGCGGAACAGATTTGTAGTCGGCGGTGTTTCCGGGAAGAACAAAGGATTATCCGGGCGGGAATACGTGGCGCACAGGTATTGATACCGTTGCGTATTGTTATATTCCACATCCGGTGAGATCATGTCCACGTGCGGGGTGAACCACTTGAAAATATCCAGTAC
>PMBW01000220.1:0-5214 GCA_003153075.1 Dehalococcoidia bacterium
TCATAAGTTTCAGCAAACCAAGTCCCCCGAGAAGCTTTGATTTTATCAAAAAGCCAGCTATAATGAGAACGAGTCTTTACAGACAACCGTACTTTAACAGCCAAAATACGGGTACGCAAATCATCAACAGTAATTGTTTGTAACCGCTTGTTTTCCCGCCTAACTTCATTACGCACAAGGTCAACAATATCAATTTTCTCATTTTCCATAATCTTTTAATCTCCAATGTACCAATCAAGGTACCTATTTAACAATTATACACGCAGAAGGTCAGAGGTTCGAGCCCTCTACTACCCACCATCAAACCCCGCTCCACCTTACCCCACCCAAATTCCAAATAACAAGCACCAAAAACCAAACAAATCCTAAAATTCAAACCAGGGTTGGCGGTTTTTATGTTTCGCAAGACATGTCGATCAGCTGATTTCGGAATCTTTGGGCAGGACAATACGTTTATGGTCCGGGCCGGTGACTTTGGTAGTATAAGGCTAAGGTATCTGTGATTGCGGCCTTTGAAAATATTACTGCGATCACCAATGTGCTCAATCTTTGCTACCGAACTTCCTGATGATACAAAAAAGCGAGAAAACCAACCTTATCCGGCAAATCCCCATTCCACGATTTGCTTAGCATCTACCTTTTTAGGGGATCTTTTTATCAACTTCCTGGAATTTAAATAAAGAAAGTGCGGTTTTACCGAAAATCCATTCCTTGTCGTTTTCCGGACAGAAAGAGGTCAGGTATTCGTCAAGATACCGGAGGGTGTTCCCGTACCCCTCGTGGCGGCTGGAAGGGGGATAGTTGCTGCCCCACATCATGCGTGACGGGCCAAATGCGCGATAAGCCATCTGAATGAAAGGCTGCACATTCTCAAAGGGGAAGGGCTGGCGGAAAGGGAAAGACCGCTCGCAGAATTCGCCCAGGCCGCCAACTTTAATGTAGATATTTGGATAATCGGACAAAGCGAGAATTTTCCGGTAAATTGGGTACGGCGGCTGTTCATCACGTGGTGTGCTTCCAAGGTGTTCAATTATAATGGGCGCCTCCGGTACAGCCTGTACCAACTTCCTGAACTCATCGGAGACAAACTCTGACCCTTTTCCCAGGCATGTAACCGGGAGGTCCAGTTCAGCACACGTGCGCCAGATGGCAAGCGGGTCCTTGCCGGGAGAGCGGGTTGTTGCTGTGAGACGAAGCCCCTCAACACCTTCTTTAACCCATTGTCTCAGAATTTCGGATGCATCCGCACGCTCTGTATCTACCTCTGCTATGGCAGATAAACGTCCCGGAAAATGTTGAGCAAGCTCGATAAGATAGCGATTATTAAATTGATTGTCGTATTGAAATACCGCAGCCTTATCCACCCGGTTCATGTTCATTTGCCACAGGAGAATATCAATAGGTTCAAACCAGTAAGGTGAGGTATGAACATGTGTGTCAACAATGATCATATCGAACTCCCTGCTCCTGCGTAAAATTTATTCGCTCCGAAAGAAGATAAAGCAAAGAACAGTATCTTAAGGCATCTGTTTTTAATCGCTTTTTCGATGATATTGACAAAATCTAGTACTAATGGTATAGTACCACTTAATTTATTGATATTCAATACGAATATCATAATGTAAACCAATTGAAGAAACCAATGAATGTGTCGTTGAATGGGGGTTTATTACAGGCATAGGTTGCGCATCCCGCCATTTATTAAAAAGGTAGATGAGCCAAGGCTGGCCTTGTGGTCGGGTTCAAAGCAGGTCCAGCCTCTTCTTAAGGAATTACACATTAGTATATGCCCTATCAGGTAACAGCCGGATTGCAAGCAGTTCGTTATTAAGAATAGGAGGTCCTGATGAAAAAATCAGCTGCACTGGTACTATTATTATGTTTGATCGTTATTTCGATGATCATGGTTTCTTGCGGTACAACGATTTCGAATACCTCGACGGTGCCAACAAAGACAACAACTACGTCTCTCCCCTCAACCTCCACGACTTTGCCCAAAACAACGGTTTCGACTGTTTCAACAACCACACCTGCTGCCACAACATCAGGTAACTGGTGGGATAAACTTGGGAAACCGCAATATGGCGGCGATATGGTTATTTCAATACCACAAAATATTGGTTGTTTTGACAGCGTTGCGGTGACAAACGCAGGGCTATCAGTACAAAATCTCTGGTGCGAAAGACTGACTGCAGACAACTGGACAACAGACCCGGCAGAATACAAATATATCACCAATTTCCGTCCTAATGCCTACGTAAAAGGGCTGCTGGCGGAAAAATGGGAGTTTACCGATTCAACTACATACGTTCTCTACCTGCATCAAGGGGTCCGCTGGCAAGACATCCCACCCGTTAGCGGCCGTGAATTCACTGCTGCCGACGTAGTGTATAACTACCATCGTATGGTGGGCGGGGGTGACGGCTTCGCCAAACCGACACCATATTATGCGACAGTGGCAGTATTTCAATCGCTGTTATCGGTAGCAGCTACCGATAAATATACCGTCGTCTTCAAATGGAGCCTGAATAACCCTGAGTTTGTCGCAGAAACGATGCAAGGGCTTGGCAGCGATGCCACAATGGTAGCGCCGGAGGCAATCAAGCTCTGGGGTGATGTGAATGACTGGCATCATGCGATAGGCACCGGAGCATTTATTTTAACGGATTTTGTTTCGGGTAGTTCGATGACACTGACCAGGAACCCAAATTATTGGGGACATGATGAACGTTATCCCGTTAACCAGCTTCCCTACGCTGATAAACTCAAACTTCTTATTATCCCGGATAGCTCCACCGCCCTGGCAGCTTTGCGCACTGGTAAGATCGCCGGTATGGATAATATTTCTCTTCAAACCGCTCAAGCAGTACAGAAAACGAACCCTGAAATACTGCAAACACAATATCCGGCTACCCAGGCTTGTACGATCGATCCGAGAAATGATGTCAAACCTTTTACCGATATTAATGTAAGAAAAGCGCTGCAAATGGCAATAGATCTACCTACCATCGCCAAGACTTTCTATGGCGGCAATGCCGAACCCTATCCTTCCACGTTAACATCAAAATACATGACCGGGTTTGGCTGGCCGTATGATCAATGGCCGCAAAACTTGAAGGACGAGTATGCGTATAATCCCGCATTGGCAAAAAAATTACTGTCCGATGCCGGTTACCCAAGCGGCTTCAAAACTGATGTAGTAGCTCAGATGTCCGCGGCGGATATGGATCTGATGCAAATAATCAAGTCCTATTGGTCTGCAATTGGTGTTGATCTGGAGATCAGGCCGATGGAATCCGCGGCCTGGACATCTTTTGTCCGCACCACAATGAAGCACGATCAGTTAGTTGCGTCAAATGGGTGCCTCGGTCTATGCACTGAGCCAACCAGACAGTTACAACGGTTTATGACCGGCCAGGGAATCAACTGGTTCCACGTTAGCGACCCGGTTTATGATGCCTTCTTTACCAAGGCTTCGGCAGCTACCAACCTCGATGACTTTAAAAAGACACTGATAGCATGTAACCAGTATGTGGCACAACAGCACTACACAATATCCCTTATTACACCGAACCTCTTTGCCCTCTATCAGCCCTGGTTCAAGGGTTACAGCGGTCAAAACTTCTCGATAACCGGAGCAGGCGCCGGACCGGCGCTCCTCGGCTTTTACGCGCCGCGGTTCTGGATCGACCAGAATTTGAAAAAATCCATGGGACAATAAAACAGCGCCTTTTCGGAAAATAGAGTCTTGAATGGAATATTATAGAGCGCCTGAGTAACAAAACAGGAGTCATTGAAAATAATTGCTGTTTCAAAATAATAGATGGTACCTGCACGTAAGTGGATTTGCGGGTGTTTTTATCTGTGGTCTGGAGATCTTCAGATACACAATAATGTGAAAAATATTGACCTGTACTGTTGAAAGAATAGCAATTACGCTAAAGGCTTCGTTATGATTGTTGTCGATTCGCATGTTCATACATCTCCATACTGGTTCGAACCTGTTGAAATTCTGTTAGCGCAGATGAACAGTAACGGGGTAGATAAGGCTGTTCTTGTCCAAATGGAAGGACAAACCGATAACAATTACATCATAGAATGTACACGCCGGTTTCCGGGCCGTTTTTGCCCGGTAGCGCAAATTGACACGCAGAGCTTGAATGCTGCGGAAACCCTGAGAAAATGGGTAAAAGAAGGCATTGAGGGCATCCGCCTGCCCGCAACCACACGCTCTCCCGGGGATGATCCACTGGCCATCTGGCGCACTTGTGCAGAATTGAGTCTCCCGGTTACCTGTCTGGGGAAAAGCACCGAATTTGCCTCCGATGAATTCCGGAAGTTGATCACGGCTTTTCCGGATTTGCCAATTATCATTGAGCGCTTAGGCAGTGTATCCCGGAACGAACCGCCTCCTTACGCAACCTACCAGAGAATATTAGATCTGGCAAATTACCCGAATATCTACATTAAAGCGGGTGGTTTGGGTGAGTTCTGCGACCGGCCTGCTCCCGGCGTGCCATTCCCCTTCGAAAATATGCCTCCCTTCGTCCGCATGGCTTACAATGCTTTTAGCCCGTCACGCATGATGTGGGGAAGCAACTATCCCGCCTGCTATAGCCATGAAGGTTACGGAAATACGCTCCATTATCTTGACCGGTACCTTACCATTTTCTGTTCAGCAGAGGACAAGGAATGGATTTTCGGTAAAACTGCTCTCTCTTTATTTAAATTTCCGAAAGGTGATAAAAATATCTCTTAATATCCTTCAGATGAATTCCATAATGTGCGGTACCAGGTAAAATGAGAAGGAATCAATAAATCCGGCGACAATATCAGAAGAAGATAAACATAAAAAATCTGGATTCGGAGGTAATAAGACATGGCAGGAAAATCTTTAACATTGCTGGCAGTAGGTGACATCGCACTTCAGCAACCGGACGGACAATCTTTCTTTTCTCTGGCTGCTCCGGTATTAAAAACAGGTGATGTGGTAGTCGGACAGGGAGAGGTCGTCTTTACCTCCAGAGGCTACAGCACATTTGTTGGCATGGTTCATACAGCAACAAGCTGCCCGCCAGGTAACATTGGAGCTTTAGCCTATGCCGGGTTTAACGTGATAACACTTGCCGGAAATCACATTTGGGATAGCGGCGCACCCGGTATAGAAGACACTATTGCCGGACTGCGGAGTTTAGGAATCACTCCGGTTGGCGC
>PMBW01000220.1:5251-7996 GCA_003153075.1 Dehalococcoidia bacterium
TTCGCTGAGACCGACAGCCTCAATGAGATGGCTGAAGATGTCAAGAAATTAAGGCCTCTTTGCGATGTTCTGGTTGTCGTTTTCCATAAGGGAGGTGATTCCGGCAACCGGGAAAAGCTGGCAATGTATGATAAACAAGTATCCTACGCGGCAATTGATGCCGGAGCAGATTTGATCCTGGGACATCATGCTCATGTCCTCAAAGGTATTGAAGTATACAAAGGGAAAGTTATCTTTCACGGACTGGGCGATTTTGTCCCTGCCTATGCTGTAGAAGACGAAGGACAAAGAAAGGCGCACCGGTTTCTATCTACGTACAGTTCCACCGTGCCGCCCGCCGATTCTGACCCCGTGACGAAACGGACGATCATTGCCAAATGCATTATCAAAGATGGTAAAATATCCCAGGTGGGTTACCTTCCCTGTTATATGAATGAAAAGAAGCAACCGGAAGTATTTAAGAAAGACGAAAGAGGTCAGGAAGTATTTGATTTTGTGAAGAAGATAACCATGGGAGCCGGTCTAAATACCGAATATAAATGGAAAGGCAACGAAGTAGTAATCCGCCAATCCTGATCGCAACCGGAGACAGGCCGGAAAGGAGAAGTTATGCAATACAGAAAAGTTGGAAAGACTGGGCTAAAAGTTTCTGCTTTTGGCATGGGTACCGGATTCTTCGGCACCCATACAAATGAAGCTGATGCTTTACAAATCCTGAATACTGCTTTTGAAAATGGGATCAATTTGTTTGATACGGCGAACAGCTATACCGGAGGCAGATCAGAAGAGATAGTCGGGAAATTTATCAAGAATAAAAGACAAGCAGTTGTTCTTGCGACGAAAGTCTATAACAAGCAGGGTCCCGGGCCCAATGATCTGGGCCTTTCCCGGAAGCATATCATGCGAGCTGTCGAAGAAAGTCTTAAACGGCTGGATACGGATTATATCGATATTTACTACGCCCACGCACCGGATTACAGTACCCCCATTGAGGAAACACTTCGGGCATTCGATAATTTGGTTAACCAGGGGAAAGTCCGCTACGTGGCCTGCGTTAATTTTCATGCCTGGCAGCTGATCAAAGGGTTATGGGTAAGCGAACTTCACAATTTATCACGTTTTATTTCGATCCAGATTCCCTATAATCTCATTACACGCGATATAGAGTCGGAACTATTGCCTTTTTGCGCTCACGAAGGGATCGGCGTAACAGTTTATAATTCTTTGGCGGCTGGACTGCTCACCGGTAAACACGACCCTGATAAAGCCCCGGCGCCCAATACCAGGTTCAGCCTGGAAGGGATTGGGCCAAGGGATCAGGAACGATATTGGTCCAGCATTAATTTTCAAGCGGTTACCCGCCTGAAACAGATAGCTGATGCCCATAGTCAGAGCTTAACTCACTTTTCCTTAGCCTGGATTCTCGCCAACCCGCTGATCAGTTCTATAATTATCGGTGTCTCTTCACCAAAACAACTGGAAGATAATTTAAAGGCTGCGGAAATAAAATTAACCGATGAAGAGATGAAAGCCTGCGACCAAGTCTGGCGAGAGTTAAGACCGCCACGTATTTTCTACGGTCAATAGTTTTGCTCAAATGAGCTTGACAACATATTATGCGGTGAAGTCTAAAATCGACCATCAGGCATAAATGCTAAATGAAATCCGAGACCTTGGCACATTCTTGGTCCCGGATTTCATTATCACTTTTCGACTTATAGTCAGATTCTATTGTCCCGAAGCCTTTGCCAGATTCTGGTCAATCCAGAACCGCGACCAATAGAAGAAGAGGAACTGGGGCCCTGCGACAATAGCCACCGTGCAACCCTGACCGTTATAACCTTTGAGCCAGGGTTGGTATAGGGCAAACAGGTTCGCTTGCAGTAGTGATATTGCCCAATGGTGTCGTGCGACGTATTCATTTGCGTCTCTGAGTGTCTGCTTCACCTGATCTAAACTGGTGGCGGCCGCAGCTTTTGTGTAGAAAGCATCAAAAGCAGGGTCACTGACCATCGAATAATTAAACCCTGTTCCTGTTTGGAACTTTGTCAGCTGCCTGATCGGCTCATATTGAAGACCAAGTGATCCGGTTGGGCGGGTAGCCAGTTGGTCATACTTACGCCCAACCAGCACAAAAGCGTTCCATGCAGGCGGATCCATCGTTTTGATCGTCATATCAATGCCGATTGCGGCAAAATATGATTTTACGATTTGTAATAAATCCATGTCCGAAGTGGTCTGCGCCACTACATTGGTCTTGAATCCGGTTGGATAGCCGGCGTCCGCCATGAGCTGTTTGGCCGCTGTTGGATTATACGCATATTCCGCCTTCAAGTCCTGGGGCCATTGATCATAAGGCCACCCCATGCCCGTCATAGTATTCGCAGTTAACGCAGCGGGGTTCGGCGAGGCGGTACCACCGTAATAGGTATTAGCGATAGTCGGGAGATCTAATGCCAACTGCATTGCCTTTCTGACCCTGATGTCGCTAAAAGGTGTGACATCCATCCGGGGATCGATACTACCGGTGGCGCCGTAGGGAACAAGTACCTGTGATATATCGGGATTGGTTTTCTGCATTGACTGGGCATTTTGACGTGAAATTTGGTCCATAACCGTAATTTTACCGGTGCGCAAAGCTGCCAGAGCCGTAGCATCATCCGGAATTACCAGAAATTTCAGTGTATCTATGTAAGGAAGTTTATTCTGTGGATAGCGCTCGTCATATCCCCAATAATTTGGATT
>PMBW01000231.1 GCA_003153075.1 Dehalococcoidia bacterium
AGGTGTTTGCGTTCCTGGGCGCTGAAGATCTTGATCCGGCCATACTCGCCGTCGAACCCCGGGCTGATGTCCATCCTGTTTTCGCGCATGCGGCGGATCGCCTCGGGGAGAAGCGGGATTCCGGCCTGCTCGATGCGGTCCGGTTCCAGGTGCTGAAGAATACCGAGTTCCGGCCCCAGCGCGGCCACGGCAGCCTGGTAGGCCTGGCTGACCTTGCCGGTCTTCGGACCAACCTGCAGGACCTCGGCCAGGATGTCCGTGAGCGGAACCAGGTTGCAGTAGGGATGAGCAGTGGCGGGTTGGGTGCCGGCCGGTCGATCCGCGAGTTCCTCCACCCGGTAAAGAACGCCGATGGTGAGCGGTTTCCCACAGACGGGGCATTTCCCGTCGCGGGCCATGGTTTCCCTTGGCGCAAGGCACACCCCACAACTGCGGTGGCCGTCCAGATGGTATTTGCCCTCCTCCGGGTAAAATTCGATCGTGCCCTTGAAATGCTTAGCATCGCCTTCTTTAAGAGCGTCGCGCATGGCAAAATAAGAAAGCTCGGTTTCGAAAAGATTGGCTTCGCGGCCGAGGTTGGCCGGTGAGTGGGCGTCGGAGTTGGACACCAGGGTTACCCCATCCAGGCTGGAGACCCGCCAGTTCATGGCCGGGTCGGAGGAAAGGCCGGTTTCGGCCGCGAATACGTGCGGTGTGAGATCGCCGAAACATTCCGCGATGGAATCAAAGCCGGATTTAGACCCCAGCACGGAAAACCACGGCGTCCAGATGTGCGCTGGAATGAGAAAGGCGTCGGNNTTGCCGATGGCCGCGAGCCTGCGATTGAGTCTTCGCGCCGTATCTAAATCCGGGACGAGGACGAGGTTGTGATTCTTGCGGGTTTTGCCGTCTTTTTTGTAGATGTTGCTGATCTCGGTTGCCAGGATGAAACACATATCGCCCCGGCAGGCTGGGGGCACCCTGGCGCCGCACAATGTCGAGAACTCTCGTTTTAGCTTGAACAGCCCCGGCCCTGCCGGTTCTAGTTTGGCTTCGAGTTCCGCAAACCAGGCAGGGTGACTGAAATCTCCGGTTGCGACCACATTGACCCCCTTGATCTGCGCAGCGACCCAGAGATTTTCAAGATCAAGATTTTGGGCGGTTGCCCGGGAAAATTTGGAGTGAACATGAAAGTCGGCGGTGATTTTCATTTTGTCGGCGAGTAGGAAAATATAGCTTGTAAAAATTTACTAAATCCGTTATATATATACGTAAATTTTTTAAACCACTATATCTGGTGGTTTGGTTAGGAATTTATCTATGGGCATCCTGTCATCGGCCGTTTCAATCACCCGCTACCGGGTGGAAGGCAAAATAGAAGGCCCAGTGATTGAAATCGTTTCAAAGGGGCTTAAGAAAAACGCGATTCCAGAGATTGACGAAGAAGCGGAGTCAAGGGCCGCCGGGTGGACGTCGTTTGAAAATCCATTTCACCCGAACTTCGACGGATCCTCGTTCGTCTTCGGCAATCTGTTTGTGTTTGCATTAAGGATCGACCGTAAATCGATTCCGGCAAAACTATTAAAGAAGCACCTGACACTTGAGACATCCAAGCGTCTGGCCAAGACAAACCGTAGATTTTTGTCAAAGGATGAAAAACAGGCTCTGAAAGACAAAGTCATTAATGACTTGGCAATAAGGATCCCCTCCACGCCCAATGTTTACGATTTGATCTGGAACTACGAGGCGTCGTCGCTGTGGTTCTATTCCAACCTGCGCTCCGCTAATGAGGAAATCGAAACCCTGTTCCGGCGTTCGTTCAACATAGGGTTGCTGCGCCTGTTCCCATACACTGCAGCCGATGTCACGGCCGGTTTGTCCGACTCGGAGCGGGACGTTCTTATTGGGCTTTCTCCTACACACTTTTCAGATTAATTGCCAACACAAATTACAGGCACCTGCATGCTTGATCTGGTCGTTGCGTATAATCGATATAGGTTTCTGGGCGACGAGTTTCTGACCTGGTTGTGGTACACGATCGAAAACGACCCGAGTGTTTTGAAGTCGACGGACCCGGACTGCCAGTCTCTTGAAGTCGGAAACCGCATCGTCTTTGAAAACCGCAAGACCAAGTCGGTCGAACGCATCACGATCAAGGGGGACGAGGCTGGTCTTGAAGAGGGCCGTCTGGCCTTGCGCAAGGGTGCCCTGGTTTCAGAAATCGCTCTGATTTTTAAAACCGGCGAATATCAATGGCAGTTCAGCATCAAGGGTGAAAGCCTTAATGTGAGCAACCTCAAGACGCCGGGACCCTCACTGCCGCAGAGTCCTGAACAAATGGATGATTTTATTCTGGAAAAAACGGGACAGGTGGATAAGATACTTCAATTCCTTGAAAAAATTTTCAGTTCGTTCANNAAAATACTTCAATTCCTAGAAAAAATTTTTAGTTCGTTCATTCGAAGCCGGGTATCCTCAAAATGGATGAGCAAAATTGTCCCTTCAATCAAAAAATGGATTATCTCGATTGAGACTTCGTAACTAAAACGGTTAATGTTCTTTATCAGCGTTACAGCTTGTTCATATGTTCCACGTTATCAACACAATATTTAGCCGTGACTACAACATTGTCTTTCTGACTGAATTAAGTAACTTTTTTTAGTATGTTTATAAATTATATTTTTAAATAAATACGGTAAGTTAAAAACTTATAAACATATTGACAGTCAATCATCTATCTCTTTATTATTTTAACAATAAAATTAGAGGGAAACATCATGAGGGCGACCGTTCAAAAAGCGGACATCCTGCCGGTGTTGTCCAGGGTTCAGGGAATAACCGGGCGCAAGACCAATCTGGCAATCACCACCAACGTTCTGATCCGAACAAAGGACGACGGCATTTCCATTTCTGCAACGGATCTGGAAACCGGTTTTGAAGGCAATTATCCGGCCGCCGTCGATTCGCCGGGGGCCATTACTATTAATGCCAGAAAACTTTTTGAAATTGTCAGGGATTTTCCGAGCGATGATATCATCCTAAACGAAATTGAAAATCACTGGATCGAAATTGGAAACACAACGGTTGAGTATCACATCGTCGGTTTGAATCCCGAAGATTTTCCGGTAATTCCGAAGATAGACCAAGCTGAATTCGTCGAAATCGAATCGTCAGCTCTGGCCAGCATGATTTCAAAATCGGTGATCATCAGCGCCGCTGGGGACGAAAGAAGGACCCACATCATCGGGGTGTATGCCGAATGGTTAGAGGAGAAAGGAAACAAACTCTTCCGGATGGTTTCAACGGACGGTAGCCGTCTTTCCAAGAGTGATTTTAAATTAGATCAATCGATCGGCCTGCCGGCGGGCCCGGGTGTTCTTATCCCCAAGAAGAGTTTAGTGGAAGTCGGAAAATTTTTAGAGACGGCAGGCTCCGTGCGAATCGCTTTCAAAGATAATAATTTCATTGTCAAAAAGCACACCGAGACCATCATCATTCGACTGCTCGAAGGCGAGTTCCCGAAATATGCGGACATCAT
>PMBW01000342.1 GCA_003153075.1 Dehalococcoidia bacterium
AACTTTACGAGGTATTATACCAGACTCTAATAAATTGTGGCGAATTTGAAGTGGGTTTGAATGCGTATCTCAGAAAGAGAATGCAGAGGGAAGGGGCAGACAAATTTGATGAAACAATGCTAACTGTAAACATTGCGACAATTCTGTAGACGTTCAGAATGGGTTAAAGGAAGGCTAAAGACTATGCAGCCGCAATAAAACTATCTATGGAGCGGGATACGGGATTCGAACNNTTGTCTCTAAATTCTACCTAAAATATGTAAATTTGTCAAAATATGATTTATAATCATGATTTCTGCTTGGAAAGTAAGCGCTCTGCGAGCGAAAAAAGAGGCTAAGGCATAAACACCTCTGAATTTCTCCCCCCCCGTGTCTCCAGGAATGTAAGCCTATAAGGGAGAGAGAAATAAATAAAATTGCAGATGTTATTTGACAATAACTGTATTCTGCTTCTATAATGAAGAAAATCAGGCCAGTATATAGGGAGTTTAAACGTGGCGAACTGGGATCAACGTAAAAGTCAAAGGGATACATCGACCATGATGATGCCTCGGGCTTGGCGTGCTGCCAGTTCGGGGGTCATGTTTTAATCCCCTCTTCTGGTAGATCTGAACCAAGCCCGGAAATAATCGTTTCCGGGCTTTTTGTTTATTTATAAGTAAATTGACAAGATAGCGGCAACAAAATATCATACGGTGAAGGAGAAATAATGGCTAAGACAATTGAAGAGATAAATCAGAAGATCAAGAAGGGTGAAGCTGTAATTTTTACCGCCGAAGAGATCATCGGCGTTGTGAAGGAAAAAGGTTTAACAAAAGCAGCCGAAGAAGTTGACGTTGTAACCACCGGGACTTTCGGCCCGATGTGTTCATCCGGCGCTTATTTTAATATCGGGCATTCCAAACCGCGCATCAAACTGGGCGGCGGACGGTCGTACCTGAATGATGTGCCCGCTTATACCGGTTTGGCCGCTGTCGACCTGTTTATCGGCGCTACCGCGATGCCGGATGATGACCCGCGCAACAAAATTCATCCCGGCGAGTTCAATTACGGCGGCGGACATGTGATTGAAGAATTAGTCGCCGGGAAAGACATCAGGCTGGAAGCTACCGCGTACGGCACGGACTGCTACCCCCGTAAGAAACTGGAGACCTGGATCAATATCAAAGACCTCAACGAGGCGGTGTTGTTCAATGTCAGGAACGCCTATCAGAACTACAATGTCGCGGTTAATTTATCGAACAAGACGATCTATACATATATGGGGATGCTGAAACCGAATCTGGGTAATTGTACTTATTGCAGCGCCGGACAGCTTTCGCCGCTGCTGAATGACCCCTATTATAAGACCATCGGCATCGGCACGAAAATCTTCCTGGGCGGCGGTATCGGTTATGTGGCCTGGCAGGGGACGCAATTCAATCCCACAGTAGCCAGGAGCGAGAACGGCGTACCGAAAGGCGGCGCCGGCACGCTGGCGGTCATCGGCGACCTGAAACAGATGAGCCCGCGCTTTCTTGTCGGCACAAGCATGCTGGGATACGGCCCAACATTAACGGTCGGTATCGGCGTGCCGATTCCAATTTTATCCGAGGAAATACTGAAATACACTACCGTCACTGACGACCAGATCATCGGCACCGTAATCGATTACTCGGATGCTTATCCCAACCGTAGAAATGAACCGGTCGACGAAGTAACATACGCCCAATTAAAGAGCGGGAAGATCACGCTGCAGGGTAAAAAAGTCCCCACTGCGTCCCTTTCCAGCTATCCGCGGGCAGTGGAAATCGCCAATACACTAAAAGGTTGGATACAGGCCGGAAAATTTGAATTAACACAGCCGGTAGCATATCTGCCCGGCGCGGAATCCGGCGTCACTTTCAAGCCGTTGAACGAAAGGCCGGTTGAAAACGGTCATCCTCAGAAAACCGGGAATAAATAAAGAGGTATTACGGAAATGGTTGATAAAAAAATAGTATTGCACTTTCCCAGAAGATTAGTAGACCGGCCGATCGTCTCCCACCTGATAAAAGACTACGACCTCGAATTTAATATACTGAAAGCCTCTGTGACGCAGGATGAAGAAGGCGTGATGATGCTGGAGTTAAAAGGGAAACAGGAAGACTATGATAAAGGCATTGCATACCTGAAGGAAGCCGGCGTGATCATCGAATCGCTTAGTCAGAATGTCATCCGCAACGAGGAACGCTGTACACACTGCGGCGCTTGCATCACTGTCTGTCCTGTAGGCGTCTTCGAACTGGACACGGTCACCCGTCAGATCAAATTCCATGAGAAAAAGTGCATCGCCTGCGGCATCTGTATTAAAACCTGTCCGCCGCGGGCAATGGAGCTGCATTTCTAGGTTCTGAGTTGTGAGTATGGGAAAATACGATAAATATATAAAGCTGGCAAAAACAAAGGGCATGCTCGATGCGCTGATCATCTCTCCCACGGACATCTGTTTTGATATCAGAACGCAGCTAAAATGCGCCTGGGGATGCGACCGTGATGTAGCGAACAACGCCAAGTGCGACAACCGCGGCACAACCTATGCGGAAAGAGTAAAAATGATCAAACAATACAAGGCCATTTTACTCATACATTCCCATGACAAAAGAAAGATCAGTAAGGTAATACTGGAATTAGAAAAAGCTGCGTTTCTGGACGGTTACTACCTGGCTTTTGCGCTGCGCGGCTGTAACATTTGCGCGGATTGTAATGTGATAAAAGGAAAAGATTGTGTTCACCCGGATAAGATCAGGCCGTGTGAAGCCATGTTTGGGATGGATATTTTCAAGACGGTCAGGAAATTGGGTTTACCCATCGAAGTACTGCAGAACAAAGAAGCTATACCAGACCGCTATGGGTTTCTGTTGGTTGAGTGAGTCGGTGCCGGGTTATACGACATAGTAACAAATGATGATCAACTCTCTCTCACTCTATCCCTAAAGCAGTATATTTAATGCCTTTTTGAATATTGGTTATTGCCGCAGGTTGATTATTTGCCGATAAGTATTGTCTTCTTTACTTCTTCAAACCCAATCTTTTCAATCAGCTGCTGCGTATCCAGACCGGTCTTTTTCATCAATTGCAGCAGATTGCCGGTAATTCTAAATGCCTCGTCTTCCGATACAAATTCGGCGATTTTCACACCCAGCCGGGTGCCAGGTTCACCTCGGCCGCCCAATAAAACCGCAATCCCCTGTCTTTTTGAAGTTATCGCTTTCTGGGGGCAGGCCGACCGGCACGCCCCGCAAAAGGCGCAATTTTTCATTTCGATAACGGCCTTTTTGTCTTTGACCTGGATCGTTTTTCGTTTACACGCTGCCACGCAGGTACCGCACCCGGCGCAAATTTCTTTATCCACGACCGGTATCATCACCCCATGAAACCCTATATCGCTCAGGTGTGCTATTCCGCAGGAACTGGGGCAACCGGCCCCGGAAATGGTAATCTTCAGATCCCCCAGATCAATATCGCTTATCCTCTTTTCGATGCGCTTGAGCAATGTTTGCGGATCGCACAAGCCCTCACTGCAGTATCCACCGAAACAGGATTGAAAGTTTTCAACATTATCTTCGACGAGTTGCATATTCACAGCGGCCAGTTCTTTTCGAATTGCCGGAATTGACTTGACGGGAAGGCCGGGGATCTCCGGCGCGCCCCGGACGGCGAAGTGCACTATGCCGCTGCCGTATTTTTCCGCAATATCCGCGATCTTACGCACCTGCTCCGAGGTGATTTCTCCGCAAATCGCCCTGATTTTTAAAACCTGTTTATCTGAATGCTGCTTTTCCTTTGCGGTAGAGCAATGTACCGCGGGTAGAGTGGCATTCCGACCCAAATTCGCCGTTATCTTCGCCTTGAATTCGTCAGGACCCAACCGCTTGATAACATCAGCTGCGCGTTCCCCTTTTTTCCCCTCTGCAGCCAAAAGGTCGAAGTAGTTTTGTGTCAGGTTAACGCACTCGTCTTCTGAAAGGTTTTCAGCTATTTTAATCCCGACAAACGGGTTTACTCCCAGCCGCCCCCCGACGTATGCCTGATATCCTTTTATCCCGCCGTTATCGGCGCCGACAAAACTGATATCATTCAACACGCGGGACATGATGCAGTCCTTACCGCAGCCCACAGCCCCAATCTTGATCTTGTGCGCTAACTGGCTGCCGAAGAATTTCTCCAGCTTCTCCCCCAATGGGATACAATTAACCACTGCATCCGCACAGGTTTTATCGTCATAGCAGATATTCAGGTTGCGGACAATGGGGCCGTTATGGTCCATCCCCACACCCACTTCGGCCAATTCGCGCTTTACTGCGAACACATTATTGATATTAACGAACGGTATGATCGGAATCTGGCGCGAGGTAAATAGCAGGAACCCGCGGGCGTATTTATCCGTGATATCCGCTACTTTCCTTATCTGCAGAGAAGTCAGATTACAGCAGTCGGTCTTTACCCAAATGGAAAACATATCCTTTTCACGGAGGGGTACCATCCCGCCCTTTTTCAGTTCATTAATATCCAGTTTCTGCTCGTCCATATACACTCCTCGCCAGTATGGTCTACAAATGATTTTACCCGTTCCGATGTTTTATTGCTAAAAACAGGAATAGCGACAATCGAAATAAATCCGTTTAAACTTAAACGGTCTACCAGCCTCAGCCGCGCGGGGTTTCTTGAACGTACTTTTCCGGGTTCTTGTCGAAGGCTTTTTTACAGCCCGGCGCGCAGAAGTAGTATTTCTTACCTTGATACTCGGATGTGATTTTGCAGGTGCTCTCTTCAACTTTCATTTTGCAGATGGGGTCAATTGAAATAGCCATTATTATCCTCCTTCATTTATGTTGCTTGTTTTCAGGATTACAGTTTATGCTGCTAATAATGCTTCGAGTTTTTTCCGCAGCACTGATTCGGGTACCGCACCCAGTGAACTGTCTTTTTGCGCTCCGGCTTTGAAAAACAAGACCAGCGGGATACTCATAACATTATATTTCTGCGCATTTTGCGGATTATCGTCGACGTTTATTTTGCAGAATTTCACCTTACCAGTATAAACCTCTGATAGTTTATCTGTGATCGGCGCCAACGCCCGGCACGGACCGCACCATGGCGCCCAGAAGTCCACCACCACCGGTATCTGGGATTTTAGCACCTCAGTCTCGAAGTTCTGATCATTAATTTCTACAACCATTTTCATCCTCCCCCTAACTTTTATATACTAATAATTATCGACATGCTTACTTGCCAGCTATTTTCCTTTCCTCTCTCCGCCGCATTGCGCACAGTAGCCTTCCAGGAATACTTCGGCTTTCGTTACCACAAAGCCTTTCTCATCCCTAACTTTTTTGATCATCGCTTTAAGAGGACAATCAAAATCCACGACCTTACCGCATTTACTGCAAACGAGGTGCTGGTGTTCCGGCGAGTGTTTTACTTCATAATAACAGCGAGACTGGCCCAACCGCTTTTCATCGATTAAATCCAGTTCTTTAAATAACTTGAGGCTCCGGTAAACGGTGGCAGGACTAATTGAACTATCTACGCTGAATGCCAGTTGAAATAATTCTTTGGCGTCGACGCGGCGGTCAGCTTTACGCATTATTTTCAGAAGCAGTTCCCGCTGCCTGGTTTGCGGGTGTCCCTGTAAACTGAGTGTACTGTTGCGATTGATTCTCATTCTCATATACTTATGATAATCTTTTACTAACAATGCTGTCAAGCGTATAAAGGCCGGTAATATCTTTAATACTTCCGATTATTTTTATTGTTCCATCTTGACACAGAGGCTTTAACCATCTAAATTGTAATCATACTGGTATTTCTGGAGGAATCATATGGAACAAAGAAAACCGAGGGTCGGCATCATGACGAGCGGAGGTGATTGTCCCGGACTGAA
>PMBW01000268.1:0-2579 GCA_003153075.1 Dehalococcoidia bacterium
ACTTTGCCGCTGGTCGGCGGCAGCGCACCCGAAATCAGGTTAAACAGCGTTGTTTTACCGGCGCCGTTAGGCCCGATCAAGCCCAATATCTGCCCCTTGTTCACAGATAAATCCATATCCGTGACCGCTTTCAGGCCGATAAATGTTTTTGTCAGTTTCTGTGTTTCCAGTAAAGCCATTAAGTCTCTCCGTCAAATCCATCAGGCAGATGGCAATTCTTCTGCCTTTTCACTAAACCGCTTTCACGTCGTCTTTTTTTATTGCAGGCCCGTCAATTTTTCTACCGGTCATCTCTTTTATCCGGTTCCTGATATTCCCCCACAAGCCAAGGATACCGGTGGGCATAAATAGCAACACCAGCACCAAAATAAAACCCAGCGCCAGGGGTTGATATTTGATTGTTTCTTTGGGCAGATAAGTAAAAGCCAGGTTCAACACTGCCATAAACACGGTACCGATAATCGCTCCAAGCGGGCTGAAGATACCGCCTAACAGCGCCCCCAGTACAATCCATATTCCCGAATAAAGAGAAAATTGAGATGGGGTCACAATCGTTATGTAAGGAGCCCAGATCGCGCCTGCTAAACCTGCGAAGAAACAGGAAACAACGAAAGCGATTTGTTTCTGGGTAAATACAGATATCCCGGTATTCGCCAGGAGATCCTCTGTTTTACCGACACTCTCCCAAACACGTCCCAGCCGTGAGGCGTAGAGTTTAAGATAGACCAGGCAGGTTATTACGGCCAAAATCAGGGTCAGGTAATAATACGGCGTCAATGATGATGAAAAGTCTACATTCAGACCGAATATGTGAATTGCCGGTTGAGGCACAGGATAAAGACCAAGTTGACCGCCGAACAACCCTTTCCAGCCCCTGAACAACCATTCAATGAATCCATCCAGAGCGATCGTCAGAAACAGGAAATAAGCTCCTTTCATCTTCAGTCCGACAAAACCGAATAATGCCGCCACCATCGCCGGAATGATCCCGGCTAAAGGAAAGGCCAGCCAATAAGGCATCCCGGCTTTCATTGTCAATATTGCCACGGTATAAGCCCCTAGACCATAAAAGACGGGCTGCGCGGCATTAATAAAACCAACCGACCAGACGGAGTACACGCCCATCACCAGCACAATATTTAAGAACAGCTGATTTAAAAGATTGATGTAGCGTGGAGAATTAAAAAATAGCGGGAGAACAAATAAGAATACTACTATCAAAATGGGAACAAACGTCTGCCATTTTAGTGATTTCATTAGCGCTTCCCCATCAAACCCTGCGGTCTGACGATCAATACCAGCATGATAAAAGCAAAGGCAAACATGTAACTATACGTTCCCAGGTAAGTCTGACCAAAGGAATCTACAAATCCCAGTACGAAACCTCCAACAAGCGCGCCGGGGATGCTGCCCAAACCGCCCATGATAACGACTGCAAATCCTTTTAGTAAATATCCGTTTCCCATAAACGGGTCAACGTACGAAATAGACGCCAGTAAAACCCCCGCCACGGCGGCCAGACAACTGGCCACGACCCAGACCACGACGCGGATGCTGGAAATATTCATACCCTGCAGAGCAGCCGCGTCCTGATCCTGCTGCAACGCCCGGATCGCTAACCCCAGCTTCGTTTTTTGGACGAACAGGAAAAGCAATCCGATCATCAATAACCCGCCGATAATAATCGGGATCCTGTCCAGCGGGAAATATGTGGACCCAACCCTGAATTGCCCGGTAAAAATAGCGGGCACACCCAGCGGCATACCCCCAAAAAGAATTAAAACTCCGGTCTGGAGAATACTGCTCGATCCGAAGGTAGCCAGCGCNNGGTTCCAGACCGCCCCTGTTACGCATGGGATAAAACATCCCCTTTTCGAATATTATACCGATAATGCTGACAATCACCATCGCCGCAAAAGGCGCAACGATATAAGGCAATCCGAATTTTGCCACCGTGAAATAAGACACAAAACCGGCAACCATGACAAACTCGCCGTAAGCGAAATTACACACGTCAAAGATGCCCATGATCAGTGTCAATCCGGTAGCGAATAATATATAGATAAGACTTAAAGATAACGCATTAACAATTACTTGCAGTATCTGGTCCATGCCCGATCATTACTCCGTCTACTAACCCTTGACCTTCTCCGATTGATCTGCCTTTACAAAATTCTTGAAAAAATGATAACCAATTTTGTCCTGCGATTTTTCAATAAGGAGTGAGGCATATACATACCTCACTCCTTATTATTCTCTCAGGTCCGGCTATTTTCCAGCGCCGGAAATCCGAATACTACACTACGGGCTGATAACAGCGCCGATAGTATCTTTTCCACCTTTGACAATAGTAATAGCCCAGGAATTAGTAACCTGATGGCCACCATCCGCGCCAAAAACCGCATTGGACGCGGCTGAACCGAATGTAGCGGTACCGCCATTAAGCGCAGCATAAACGAACTTGGCGCCGGATTGGTCAATCTTCGCTTTAACTACGGTCGGATCTACGCTCTTGGCCTGTTTCATTGCATCTAACATAATCATTGCTTCGGAATAGAAGTCCCAGGTGCAGCAATAAT
>PMBW01000268.1:2603-2753 GCA_003153075.1 Dehalococcoidia bacterium
CCGACGATACCGGTGGCATGGATACCCGCATACTTCAGACCATAAAGTGTTTTAGCAATAAGGCCGACATCACCTGTCGGGTCCCCGATGGTCAGGATTATATCCGGTTTCTCCGCCATAATCCTGGTCACGAAGGGGGTGAAGTCCTTG
>PMBW01000245.1 GCA_003153075.1 Dehalococcoidia bacterium
ATGAAGGAAAGACTTAACCAGCGGGCGGGCAGTTTGAGCGGCGGCGAGCAGCAGATGCTGGCGATCGGGCGGGCGATGATGACCAGGCCGAAATTACTGGTGATGGACGAGCCTTCCCTCGGGCTTTCTCCGATCATGGTCAATGAGATCGGCAGCATAATCAAAGCGATGAAAGAAGCGGGGAGAACGATTCTTTTGGTTGAACAGAATGCGAAACTCGCGCTTAAACTGGCAGATCATACGTATGTATTGGAATTAGGGCAAGTTGTCCTCGAAGGGAAATCAGAGGATATCATGAATAACCCGATCGTGAAAAAAGCCTATCTGGGAGCGACGGAAAGCTCGTAACCAGATTCATAATATTACCAGAGAAACGAAGTATAAAAAATCAATTAAAATCGCGGGAATCTTTTGTTAATTGATTTCGGACTATCCAGGTAAAATTACATTCAAGCTCCGGCCGGGCAGAGTTAAGAACAATAATCCATCAAGCGGTGGATAGAACGCCGGATTTATGCTCAAGATTCCCTTTAAAAGCGTGTTTCTAAAATTTCAAATGTCTTTGTCCTGACCTGTGTTGTCAGGGCAAACCTTTAAACAATATGTTCTATTTACTACCCGCTTTTAGGAGGGCCAATCAACTGATGTATTTTTTCCAGCCAATCCGGTATATCAATCTTTTGAGGACAGGCTTCAACACAATTATTACACTGCACACATTGATCACCCCGGCGGCCGTCCAGCAAAGTATCCATATANNGAGGGAATGGCTACGTCGTTCGGACAGGGTTGGCAATAGCGGCAGCTGGAGCACGGGATCGGATACAAATTCTTATAGGCTTCCCTGACCCTATCGAGTAAGGCGTGATCATCAGGGGTTAATTTCCCCACTGCGGAGCGATCGGCAGCAGCGATGTTTTCTTGCAACTGCTCCATGGTTGACATCCCGCTTAATACCACCGAGATTTCCGGCTGATCCCATAACCATTGAAAACCCCAGTCTGCCAGGCTCATTTGGCGGGGGGCTGTCTCCCAAACCTTCGCTACTATTTCCGGCGGTTTCTTAGCTAAAACCCCACCGCGCAGCGGTTCCATAACCACTATCCCGAGGTTCTTCGCGTTGGCATATTTTACGCCCTGCATCCCTGCCTGCCGTTTAACATCCATGTAATTGTACTGCACCTGGGCAAACGCCCAGTTGTCATATGCGTCCACTATTTCCTGGAAAGCCGGATATTCATCATGAAAAGAGAAAGCAAAATGATCAAAATAACCCTGGGCCATCTTTTTCTCCGCCCACTTTATTATTCCCAGGTCACGCATTTTATGCCAGGAGGCGGCCCCTAAGCCGTGTAATAAATAAAAATCAATTTTAGGCATGTCCAACCGTTTTTGTTGCTCGTCAAAAAGGCGGTCAAAATCAGCTGCTGATTTTACGGCCACACACGGCATCTTGGCTGCGACTTTTGCTTTTCCTTTATATCCGCCCTTTAATGCTTTACCCACAAAAACTTCACTTTGACCGTTGTGGTAAAAATAACCGGTGTCAATATAGTTGAGCCCGTTATCAATGGCATAATGAATCATTTTCAGGGCTTCGGGCTCGTTGATTTGTGCCTGATTGTTATTAATAACCGGCAGCCGCATGATGCCAAATCCTAATATTGAAACCTGCCAATCGAGTTTGCCAAACTTACGATATTTCATTTTTCTCCTTGCCTCATGTGACTGAGCGACCGGCGCTATTTTTTAGCAAATAGCATACACCTGCCGTTTTTGGTTGTAAAGGCTGATCGGGTTATATTGGTAATGAAGTTTTTAATTACTCAACTATGTATCCCGCTACTTAGCCCTCTTCAGATAATTGACAATGCGCAGCGGAAACATGAATAATAGTAGTCATATCTGCTTGAAAACAGCAGCCTTGCCGAAGAGGTAAAAGGAGCGATATTCATGAAAATCGGCGAACGTTTAGCATTGGGCAGCACCCTCACTGATGATAATATGGTATTTCTGAAACAGCTAGGAGTTGACTTCCTCTCCGCGGTGCTGGAAACAGGACGTGAGCCCAAGGGGGATTATCCGTTCTCGCAATTGAGAAAAGGCGCTTATTATGAGGTGAATGACCTGGTCGCGTTACGGAAATGGGTAGAAAGCCATGGGTTGGCGCTAACCGGAATAAACGTTGCCATGTTTCCGCGCTGGGAGAAGATATTAATGGGCCAGCCGGGACGGGACGAGCAGATCGAAAACTGGAACAAATCCCTCCGCAATATGGGCAAAGCGGGTATCCCCATGCTGCAGTATAACGGCATGATCAATGCCGGTTCCGAAAAGCCGCTGTGGCGGAATTGGGCGGAAAATAATGGTAGAGGCGGGACGCTGATATTCAAATTTGACTACGAAGCTGCGAAGAAAGCCCCGCTCACGAGTTACGGTGAGATATCGGAAAAGGCGATGTGGGACAATCTCATTTATTTCCTGAAGGCGGTGATCCCGGTGGCACAGCAAGCCGGTGTGACGATGTGTATGCATCCTTACGACCCGCCGGTGGCCAGCCTGGCCGGTATCCCCCGGATCATCCATAATGTCGAGGCTTACGACCGGGTGTTCAAGACTATTCCGGACAAAGTAAATTGCGTCACCTTCTGTCTCAGCACGTTCGGGCAGATGCTGAACAATGAAGATGTATATAAAGCGATCAAACATTTCGGTAAGGAAAACCGTATCGGCTGCGTCCATATCAGCGGCGTCAAGGGCACCCTGGAGATATCCGAAGAGGCTTTCCCTGATGAGAGCAGACTGGACAATGTGCGGGCGATCAAAGTCTTAAAAGAGGCCGGATTCAACGGGCTGATCGAAGTCGATCATGCTCCCCATCCCATCGGCGACAGCGGTTACGGCCACATGAGCCATGCCTTTCAAATCGGTTACCTGAAGGGCCTGCTGCAAAGCGCCGACGCGTTAAAATGATTTAGTCCAGCCACAAAATAAACCCGATAAAAACCCCGCTCAAACAAAGGAAATTCGAGAAGGGTATTGAGCCAGGATTGATTGAGAGTAAACAAATAGCACTACCAGTCTATTCGGATTAAAATAGTGTAAGTGTTTTTACTTAGCCTTGATCGTGTACGAATACGCCACCTCGCCGTTCTGATGTCCGGCCGGCGCTTCTCCCGGCATATAGGTTTTCACGTAATCCACCTTCACACTGGAATCAGATACCGTGACACGGATATGCCCAGAGCTGCTCAGAATTACACCGTCCTTGTAGCCGTATTCAGCCCCACTGTTTTTGCCATTGATTGCACCCGGTTGCGGGCAA
>PMBW01000305.1 GCA_003153075.1 Dehalococcoidia bacterium
GATGTTCCCACCTTTATTAAAGAAGGCGATATTATCAAAGTGGACACCCGCACCGGGAACTACGTTGAGCGCGTCGTTACCAAGAAATAAAAATGACGGAAGATGAACGTCTGTGCCTCGGACGGTTGCTGCCCAATCTCAAACGCCGTGCGCACGTTTATCAAGCCATCCGCTCATTTTTTGATACACAGGGTTTTCTGGAAGTAGAGACCCCGATACGTTCCCCTGTCATTGCTCCGGAAAAAGAAATTGTGCCGATTCAGAGCGAAGGTTGGTTTCTGTGCACGTCCCCCGAGCTGTCCATGAAGCGCCTGCTGGCCGCCGGATACGATAATATTTATCAGTTCAGCCATTGTTTCCGCAAAGGCGAGCGCGGCCGATTTCATAATCCCGAATTTACTTTGCTGGAGTGGTACAGGCGTGGTGTCACATATGAGCAGATGATGCGGGATACCGAACTGCTGGTGACCGAGGTTGCCGCTAAACTCGGCATGGGCACAAAACTGCATTATCAGGGCAAGATAATTGATATTTCTTTGCCGTGGGAGAGAATTACCGTCTCCGAAGCTTTTCAAAAATACGCCGGGTGGAATCCTGTGGCCGACCCTGATGTGAAGCAGTTTGACGAAGACACGGTTTTAAAGGTGATTCCCAATCTCAATCCGCTGCGCCCCACATTCTTGATGGACTATCCCGCGCCGATGGCCTCGCTGGCGCGGCTTAAACCGCAAAATCCGCATGTCGCCGAACGCTTCGAACTATTTATCGGCGGGCTGGAACTGGCCAATGCCTACAGTGAACTGATCAATCAAAAAGAGCAGGAAATGCGCTTTCGTGCAGAAATTGAGCATATTCGCAAAGAACAGAAACGCGAAGCCCCCATGCCGGAAAAGTTCCTGATTGCAGTCCCGGGTATGCCCGAATGCGCCGGTATCGCGCTGGGCATAGACAGGCTGGTAATGCTCTTCTGCGATGCCAATTCGATTGACGATGTAATGCCGTTTACTGTTGATAATGCTTAATGGCGGTTAAACTCTAATTTCTAAACTCGAAATCCTAAACAACATTCAAATCTAAAATTCCAAAACTGTGCGTAGGGTTGGTAAGCGTAGCATAACCCACCAGACAACAATCTTCGGGGTAGATCCGCAGCTATCCCCTGAAAACAAACATTCTTAGAAGTGTGGTCAGCACGTTTAAAACCACGCCCACGGTATTCGCCACCTGCGGCGGATCATTATCATTGGAGCCCAGAGGCAGTATTGAGCCGTCCATGGGTTTGGATAAAAAGCTGCTGAGTTTGCCCAGGACATCATCTCTGGTACCGTCCGCATGATGGTTAGCTAGAATCAAGGCTACCTGTTCCTGCAGCTTGATGTCTTCCGGCGTCAGTTCTTTCGTGCGTACCATTTCCTGCCGCGCGTGCTGGAATTTGGAAAAATCACCCCGGTTCAGCCAGAAGCCGTTACAGGCCGGGCAGCGTTCCACCATAATCCCGGCCGGAAAGTTGGCATCGGAGAATTTTTCCAGTTTGGTGCAATCTTTCGGGCAGTAATGTACTTTATTCTCTACCGGAGTGGTGGCCGTTAAAATATATGTATCAATGAGGTCAACTTTTTCCGCCTCGCCCTGCTTGGCCCGGTACAGTTCGGATTCATCAAACCAGATACCGCCGCAGCAGTCGCATTGGTCCAAAAAGAGCGGCTGCCCGTAATTCGCTGAGATTTGCACCTGGTGCATTTCCAGATTATCAATCGGACAATTCATGCGAATATTATAGCGTGAATGAGCTTTCTCCGTAAAGGGTTAAAACAAGTATTTTTCTTTGATTTTGTTGCCGGGATAAAAGTATATAATGAGAGTAGAAATAAAAGGCACATTAAAATAAACGGATAATGGGAGTTCAGAATATGAAATGCCCTGTTTGCGGACAAAATTCCTGGCGCACCGTCGTGAGAAAAGAGAATTCCACCCCGGCCGCATTAACTTTCGTCACGGCACTCTATCGTGTTTGCACCAAATGTAATTACGAAGAAAAAATGAATCCTAAAGTATAAGTGGTTTTACAGCGTTCTCCGAATACAAATTTTGGGGAGTTATCCAGATGAAAATGCCCGTTCTGTTCATTGGCCACGGCTCGCCGATGAATATAGTGTTACAAAACGATTTTACAAAACGGATGACCACCCTGGGACAGGAATTACCCGCCCCGCGGGCAATTCTGGTCATCTCTGCCCACTGGCTGACAGACGGTACTTTTGTTACCTGCGAAGCGAGGCCGAAGACCATCCATGATTTCTATGGATTTCCACCCGCCCTTTTCGAGAAGCATTACCCGGCTCCGGGTTCCCCGGACCTGGCCCGGGTGGCACAGGGGCTGGTGCGGAAGGCGCCTATCGAACTGGACTTGGACTGGGGACTGGACCATGGCGCATGGTCGGTGCTGTGCCGAATGTTTCCTCATGCCGATATTCCGGTCATCCAACTGAGTCTGGACCAGAGGAAGCCACCAGCCTCCCACTACGAATTGGGC
>PMBW01000045.1 GCA_003153075.1 Dehalococcoidia bacterium
ATGATATTGTGCTGGAAGCTTAATCAAATATTGAAGGTTAAAAAATATAAGTTAATTATATCAATATTTTATAACTTTTTCAGGGACGATTAAATAGTATTTGACATCCAGGGCCGTTTAATTTATATTTACAGACAGCAAAAAAATTAACAAAATAAAACTGAATTGACTGATTTTGGAAAAAAATAAAAAGGAGGCAAAATAATGTAAATAAAAAATATTAAAAAAAATCCTTGACAAACAGACCATTTACCTGTCAAAAGAGATGCATAATNNAAACTAAATCGCAATGATTTGGAAAAAAAACAATGAATGAAGAAGGAGGAGGAAGAATAATGAAGATGAAAAAGATTTTATTTGTTGCACTTTCGTTGATGCTTTTGCTGGCGTTTGGCTGCTCAAAAGACACCAACAACAGCAGCGTAACTAATCCCAGAGGCGGTAGCGTAAACCCTGTAGGGTACATTCAGGGTAGAGTTGTGGATGCCTGCACTGGAGAGGGAATCCAGAATGCCTGGGTTGACATCGGTTTGGTTAGCAAAGTAAAAACCAATGAAGACGGCGTCTATAAAATGAAGAATGTTCCAGCAACAACCTATATTGACAAGACTACAGTGCGCATAAACGGAGACCTGGATATTGATACCGGCGAATCATCGGGAGTTGATGTAGATGGCCGTGTCAAGGCTACGGTTAATTCCGGTTGGTATGGTAATTACACTGCCGTAGTAAATATGGCAAACGCGACGATAGGTGGCGTACCGGTAACCAACTATGCTTCGACATACACTACTAAAGTTGAAGTAGTATTCGGAACTGCCGCTGAGACCGAATCAATTAGCGGAAGCGGATCCAATGGTGATACCACCATCGACCAAATCGCTTCTGGCGGGCAGGACATCTTCATTGGTAAGATGAATACCAAAATTAGCGGCAATGTAATTTACGCTTCAAATATCCTTGCACCGGCGGCCAACTTTATTGTCTATGTATTCTCTAACGACAACGGATCTGACTACAACAGCGGCACCGGTTTTGGTGGCAACAAAGTTGCGCAAGTAACCACAGGTGCAGACGGTAGCTTCTCTGTCAGTGGCTTGGAAGCCAATCAGAGGTTCGACATCTTTGTAGTTGACGGCGCCGGAAAATACGAAGGCTCTATAAGCAGATTCACTGGTTGCAATGGTGCTGAGTTACCTTTCCAGACGATCAAAGTTAGCTCCACAGACGAACTTTGCCCGTTCATCGCGTCAACTTCACCTGTAATGTACACGGATGTAAGCGGTAATACCGGTGCTGCAGGACTCAACGTTGTAATTACCTTCAGCGAATCCATCATGGCTACTCCGTACAACACCGGAAAAGCCCTGACTGCATCTCCTTATTTTCCTGGTCTTTATGATGACGTCGCTGTAAACTATCTGGGCAACAAGATCGGCAACATTCAGCACACCTTCTGGTGGGGTGAAGTTAATGGCGTTGCCGTAGCAGATGCAGCGGCTTACGCTGTTTTAGATGCGGCCGGAATTGCTACAGGCTCAACGTTGAACAAGCTGACAATCACCATTCCCACCGAAGCAGTTGCCCCGGCGGCTATTTACTCGGTCGTGATCATGAATAACAGATACCTGAGCGATCTAAACGGTAACTTATTGAGCGGAAAACCTGATAGCGAAGGCACTGTTACCTGCTTGAGCTCTTCTGATTTCGTTTCTGCATACGCTTCGACCTGGGGTCTAATTGCCACTACATTCAGCACCTACGGAGCACTGGAAGCCGGCGCAATCGCCGATCTGAAGGTTAAATCTCCTGAACTGCTCGACTACAATGATGTACCTGTGCTCGATTGGACTAATGATACAGGAGCCAAGAGCTACAATGTTTACTGCCAGATGATGCAGTGGCCTATATACACCAACTGCGATGTATGTGATCCGGACCATTGCACCACTACCGGCGGTCAGTTACATCCTTATATGTTAATTCAAAGCGGAGATTTAACCGGTGGACCACTGTATGGCTTGTACTGGTTATGGAACAACTTCTTTGGTACCGATAACTATCTGGGTCCCTTCGGCGGTGACTTTGTATTTGTCGAAGATTGGGGCATTAAGCTTTCCTACCACTGCTATGTACGAGGTGTGAACGCTGACGGAGTCGAAGGTCCTGCCAGCAACACCGTAACGATTGAAGACACGGTTGCTCCGACTGCTTATTATCCGGCAGATGGTTATACGGAGGGTGCTATTCCTGCTGATACCGCTCCCGCTCCACCGATTCCCGTTGTAACATCAATCACTGTATGTTTCTCTGAACCGATGAATGAGAAGTTGGTGGAAACCATCGGCAACTGGACGTTGGATTCCGCTGCATGGACGACATACGATGGTACTGTGTCGGATATTGCTGTTCCGATGATTACCAATATTGATTACCTCAACCTTACAAACTGTGCAACGATTAGCTTAGGTGTAACAGCAACAGGGCAAGTGGGCGGAATACCTGACTGCACATATACTAAAAATCCGCCCATCGGCTGTCCCTTCGCGGGGATTACTCCTAATTTCGCTTCTACACTCGGCGGATTACAGGATGTATCGGGTAATAAGCTTGTGAAGAAAATTATCGACGAGAGCCCATGATAAGTAATTAACCCTTAACCTGTCATGGGGGAGAGAGCCTCTCCCCCGAGGCAGTACGAAACAAAAAAACCTGAAGGTGTTACAACCTTCAGGTTTTTTTTCGCTTGCGGTTTTCGCCGCGCCCGCCCGTTTCTGGGATATTGGATATTCCTTGTCGGCCAATCGAAGACCGGCGGATGCCGGGGGACGAAGGGGACTCCCTTCCATCCTTGGATATCAACTGAAATAGTATTGCTTTTTGTCCCCTTCTGTGTTATTTCCTTCTAGATTTTTAATGCCGAATCTTTGTCACTACAATCACGGGTTTGAAACCCTCCGCCTTTGGCGGGATTGTTCGACTTACAAATTTTAACGCGTTGCACTTTTAAAATTTGAGTCTCACAAAATTTAAGGAGACTGCCATGAGGCGTATCTGCACACTCGTATCTTTACTTTTTCTGCTGTTTATCATCTCCTGCGGCGGCGGCTCTAATTCCCCGGGACCTGTTATCGGCAACAAATGGACCGTGATGATCTATCTTGACGCCGACAATGACCTGGTCCCTTGGTCCAAGGATGATCTGGAAGAAATGCAGAAAGTCGGCTCGACAAAAAACGTGACCGTCATCGTGCAATACGATAAGCCCGGCGCAACAACTAAACGTTATAAAGTGGAAAAGGGGTCTTTGACTCTCCTTGAGGACATGGGCGAGTTGGACATGTCCGACGCCGTGACTCTGCAGAATTTTGTCTCTGATACTGTGAAAGACTATCCCGCCGATCACTATGCCCTCATTCTCTGGAACCACGGCCAGGGATGGAAAAGCGTACGCCTTGCAGGGGGGGGTTCCAAATCCATTTTCAACGATTATGACAACGGCAACTACAACTCCTTCCTGTCCAATTATTATGTCGCTATTGCCCTGGACAATGCTCAATCAATATCAGGCGTAAAAATCGATATCCTCGGTATCGACGCCTGCGAGATGTCTGTTATTGAGGCGGCCTACGAGTTCAGAAACGTGGCCGATATCTTTGTCGCCTCTCAGGCACTTGTCTCCTTATCCGGCTGGGACTATGATGACCTCCTCGCCCGTTTGGTGAATAATCCCCGTATGACTCCGGTACAACTGTCCCAGGCCATGGTGGAAAGTTTTAAAAATTATTACACAAATTCAGACGAAACCGACCAGACAATAGCCGCGCTGGCGCTGGACAAGAAGTACTCCAGCGATGCTGCCTCCGACATCGGGACTCTTGCCCGGAAAGTGAATATTCTTGCGCTGAGTTTGAGCGCTCGCATGGCCGATTCCGGAACCCGCGCAGCTGCATTGGAGCTTCTTACGAATTCCCGGAAGGCGGTTCAGGAATTCGACTATATTAACGTGGATCTGGTGGATTTCAGCCGCCTCCTCGATGGCAACAATTCTCCTGTGGAGCAGGAATTCAACAAACTTTTGCTCGATGAATACCACGGCACCGAACGGCCAAACGCCCATGGCCTGTCCATTGTTTTCTTCGACAGGTCAAGCTCCATGGATGAATACGTGTATGATCCTGATTACCGGAATTTCAATCCGGACACTGAAACCGGAAGCCGCATCGCGTTCATCAACGAATTCAACTGGGACGAGATGATGCACACCTATTTCTCCCTCCAGTATCCCGATAAACCTAATTAAGCGCCCTGGATCAGGGTATGAACCTCAAAGCAAGTTTGGAAACATTTCGCAGCAAGCTGCGGGGTATTGTATCCCTGCTTATACGGGATAATTCG